>JBFJYB010000041.1:0-11209 GCA_041622835.1 Acidimicrobiales bacterium
CGGGGGTGGGTTCGGGCGTCGGCTCGGGGGTGGGTTCGGGCGTCGGCTCGGCCGTCGCTACGGGCGTCGGCTCTGGCTGGCTGTCGCCGGCTGGTGCGGCGAGCTCGCGCTGCTCGGTGCCTTCGGCCAGCACGAGCGCGGCGAGAGCGGCCGCAGCCGCGAGCAGCAGCACTTCGAAGAGCGTGCTGGCGCCTCGGACGCATCGGTTGGCGGGGTGGCGGGACACCTGGGGGGCTTCCTCCGTGGGTTCGTGGCCCTAGTAGTTCAGCGCGTTTGGCCCGGTGTTGCATGCATGGGTCACGGGGAGTGACGGCGGTCGGAGGCTCAGGCCGAGACCGACACGACGACGTCGGCGACCAGCTCGTCGATGCCGGCCTCGACATTGCCGCGGTGCAGCGCCTGCCGGGCGACGACGTCGCCGCCGCGCCCCCTCACGATGGACTCGAGCTTGTCGAGGGTACGGCCAGGGTTGACCGCGTAGGTGCAGAAGATCCCGACCGGCTTGCCGTGGATGAGCGGCATGGCTCGCAGCCGGCGGGCGCCGCCCGGCCGCATGCCGAACAGGATCATCCCGTCGGTCCAGGTGCCGATGAGAAGCGCGTCGGCCCGGGCCAGCTCGTGGAGGTCGGGCTCGGCCACCGGCCGGACCGATACCTCGGCACCGGCGGCCCGAGCTGCGCCTCCGAGCATCTCGGCGGCGCGCTTGGTGTTGCCGGTCATCGACTCGTACAGCACGACGATCCTCACGCCCCGGTTTGTAGCACGAGTCGGGGCGGTTCAGGGGACTGCGTCGACGCTGACGGTGCCGGCGCTGCCGTCGACGGTCAAGGTGGCGCCGTCGGGGATGCGGTCGGTGGCGTCGGCGACCGACGCGACGCAGGGGATGCCCAGCTCCCGGCTCACGATGCTGGCGTGGCTGTTGAGGGCTCCGACGTTGGTGACGACCGCGCCGGCCGCCAGGAACAGCGGCGTCCACGAGGGATCGGTGTTGCGGGTGACGAGGATGTCGCCGGGCTCCAGCGCCGACGGGTCGCTGGCGTCGAGGACGATCCGGGCGACGCCGGTCGCGGTGCCCGGTGAGCAGGCCACGCCTCGAAGCGAGTCGCCGGCCGCGACCGAGATGATGCCGGCCGCATCGCGGCGCTTCCACTCCGACAGGGGCGGGCAGACGGTGTTGACGATGAACGGGGGCACCAGCTTCCCCAGCTCGGCGAAGTCGGCCTCGCGCTCGGCGAGGGTGGACGTCAACGATGCGGGGTCGGCGACGAAGTCGTCGAGCTCGGCCTCGACCAGCATGTAGATCTGTTTGGGGTGGGCCAGGTGGCCGTGGGAGGTGGCTCGGCGCCCCAGCTCGTCGAAGGCCATCCGGGTCTCGTGGAGCGACCGGATGTTGTTGCCCTTGCTGCGCTCGCGAGCTGCGACCCAGACCGCCGACGAGGCCATGGCGGCGCGGAAGCCGTCGAGCGCCTCCTGGTCGCCGGCCAGCGCGACCTCGATCTCGGCTGCGATCCGGGCCCGCTCGGCCGCGCCACGCTCGAAGGCGGCGCGGGGCGAGGCGCTGTCGTCCTGACGGCGCATGACGTCGAGCTGGGCGAAGGTCAGCGCCGGGCTCGTCTCGTAGGTGTCGGCGGCGGGGTCCCACTCGTTGGGTCCGCGCGAGCCGTGGACGTAGACGAACTCGGCGAGCGCCGGTTCGAGCTCGGTGCCGGCGGTCCGGTCGCTCAGACCGTCGAGCCCGGCGTCGAAGGCGGCCGTCAGCTCAGGAGACCGGCGCACCGTCCGCGAGAGCTCCCAGAGGTGGCCGGCGATCTCGGCCGAGTCGACGTCGCCGACGCCGGTGAGCAGCGCGACCGCGTCGTCGGGCCGGCCCAGCTCGGCGGTGATGGCCTGGAGCGCTCCGGGTCCGAGCGAGGCGCCCAGGGAGGCCCACACGTGCTGCTCGAAGAACGAGACCAGGTGAGGCTGGACCGCCCGGGCGCGAGCGAGGAGGTCGGCGTCGCTCAGCGTCGACAGGTCGGGGCGGGAATCGCGGTCGGCCCTGGCCACCTCCTTCTGGTCTTCGACCGGACGGTGGGTGACCCCCGACATCACGTAGCCCATCGTCTCGGCCAGCTTGGCCGCGTGCTCGGGGCTGTCGTGCCAGTCCTCCTCGACGTAGGGGGGTACGTCGGGGTGCTCGTCGAAGTAGGCGGCGTCGATGGCCTCGGCGCTGGCGCCCGGCATGCGGACCCCCATCAGCCGGGCCTGGGTCAACGAGTTGTAGAAGTAGCCGCCGAACAGCCCGAAGGTCTCGGGCGGATCGCCGTACTCGTCGGGGTCGAACACCCCGAAGCTGACGAAGCCGTCACGGCAGCCGAGCACGATGCCCGACTCCCAGCAGAACGTCCACCCGAGCGGGCTCACCGGGTCGGCGAGGACCTCGCCGGCGTTGGCGCGGGTGTAGTAGGCGAAGCGCTCCGTCGGCACCCGGTCGGTGATCCATCGTTCACCCAGCATCGAGGCCCCCTCCTCACGGTTCGGTCAGGCGGACCTGAACCCTACTTCGGCGGTTCGGGGCGTTTCCGGGTCGTCACCCCAGGGACCGGACGAGATCGAGGGCACGGCCGAGGGTGTCGAGGCGCTCGTCGAGGGTCTGGCCGGCAGGGTAGAGCCGGATGGTGTCGACGCCGGCGTCTCGCCAGACCGCCAGCCGGGCCGCCACCATGTCCTCGGTGCCGATGAGGGTGGTCGCCAACACCATCTCGTCGGGCACCCGGTCGGCCGCTTCCGACCGCTGGCCCGCGACCCAGAGCGCCTGCACCTCGGCCGCGACCTGGCCCCAGCCCTGGCGGGTGTATGCCGCGTTGTAGAAGTTGGTGGTGGCCGAGCCCATGCCGCCCAGGGTGAACGCCAACCCCGCCTTGCGGGCGGCGACCATGGTGTCGACGTCGTCGCCGAAGGCGACCTCGGCGCCCTGGCTGACGTCGAGATCGTCGAGGGTGCGGCCCGACCTGGCCGCTCCGGCCGCCAGCGGCTCGAGATAGGTGGCGGCCGCCTCCGGCACGAAGCTGGTGCCCAGCCAGCCGTCGGCCACCTCGCCGGTGAGCTCGAGCATCCGGGGTGACAGCGTGGCCAGGTACAGCGGGATGTCGGGGCGCGCCGGTTGGCCGAGGCGGAGCGCCTTGCCCTCGCCGTCGGGTAGTGGCAGCTCGATGTGACGACCGTGGTAGGCGATCCGCTCGCCAGCCAGCGCCATGCGGACGACCTCGATGGTCTCGCGCATGCGGCCGAGGGGATGGGTGAACCGCACGCCGTGCAGGCCCTCGACGACCTGGGGGCCCGACGCGCCGAGGCCGAGCAGGAAGCGACCGCCCGACATGTTGGCGAGGGTGAGCGCGGTCATCGCGGTCATGGCCGCACTGCGGGCGCCGAGCTGGAAGATCCCGGATCCGAGCTGGATGCGCTCGGTGCGGGCCGCCAGGTAGCCGAGCGCCGACGGCGCGTCGCTGCCCCAGGCCTCGGCCACCCAGGCCACGTCGACGCCCAGCCGCTCGGCCTCGACGACGAAGTCGACCGTGTCGGACCAGGGCCCGGCGTCGGCCGACAGTGCGATCGCCGTGCGCACGCTCAGCCGGCTTCGGCCAGCGCCTTGATGCCCTCGAGCGTGGCGGTCATGTTCTCGCGGTGCTCGGCCAGGCGCCGGGCGATGATGTCGTCCTCGCGGTCGGGCATGGACTCGATGGCGGGCGTGAGCCCCGACGGGCCCGGTCCGAGCCGGACCCACTGGGTCAGGCGGGTGCCCTCGCCGGCCGGCGTCAGCTCGAACTTCCAGGTGGCGGCGGGGGTGTCGGGGTCCGACACCGCCCACGAGAACACCCGCCCGGGTTCGCTGGCGACGACGGTGGAGGTGGTCTCCCACTCGCCCACGTAGGGGTGCTGGTTGCGGCCGACGAAGCGGGCGCCCAGGCCAGGTGCCACGTCGGGGTCGATCCACTTGGCACCCATGAGCTCGCCGCTGAAGCGGGCCGGCAGCTCGATGTCGGTGATCAGCGGCCAGAGCGCATCGGGCTCGGCGGCCACGTCGACGCTCACCTCGACCGTGGGGCCGTCGGCGTACTTCATGTCCGTTCCTCCGGCGCGGTCGGCATCACCGGAGTTTGGCACAGGCGCGATCGGCCGTTGGTACGGTCGCGCCATGCAGAGCGATGCCGCAACCGTCGAGGAGTACCTGGACGAGCTCCCGGCCGACCGTCGCGCCGCGCTGACGACGGTCAGAGAGACGATCCTCGATCGCCTGCCCGACGGGTACGAGGAGGCGATGGAGTGGGGGGTGATCTCCTACCAGGTGCCCCTCGCCACCTGTCCCGACACCTACAACGGCAAACCGCTGATGTACGCCGCCCTCGCCTCGCAGAAGAACCACATGGCCGTGTACCTCACCGGCGTGTACGCCGACGCCGAGATGCGGGCCGAGTTCGAGGAGCGGTATCGGGCGACGGGGAAGCGCGTGGACATGGGCAGGTCGTGCGTGCGGTTCCGGAATCTCGACGACCTGCCGCTCGAGCTGGTGGGAGAGGCGGTCGCCGCGCTCCCGGTCGACGACTTCGTCGAGCTGGTGCAGTCGGCGAGGGGCTCGCGATGAGCTCGGCCGCCGAGCGCTTCGCCGAGCTCCACCGGTCCGGGGCGCCGCTGCTGTTGCCCAACCCCTGGGACGTGGGCACCGCCCGGCTGTTCGCGTCGCTCGGGTTCTCGGCCCTCGCCACGACCAGCTCGGGGCATGCCGCGACGTTGGGACGCCTCGACGGTCGGGTCAGCCGCGACGAGGCCCTCCAGCACGCAGCCGCCATCGTGGCGGCCACCCCGCTCCCGGTGAGCGCCGACCTCGAGAACGGCTTCGGCCACGAGCCGGCCGACGTGGCCGAGACCGTCAAGCTGGCGGTCGGCGTCGGGCTGGCCGGCTGTTCGATCGAGGACTACAGCCAGGACCCGGCCGCGCCCTTCTATCCGGCCGAGCTGGCAGCCGAACGGGTCGCCGCCGCGGCCGAGGCCGCCCACGCCGGTCCGCAGCGCCTGGTGCTCACGGCCAGGGCCGAGAACCACATCCGCGACCATCGGCACCTCGGCGACACCATCGCCCGGCTCCAGTCGTTCCAGGAGGCCGGCGCCGACGTGCTGTACGCGCCGGGGCTGTCGGACCGCGAGCAGATCCGGCAGGTGGTCGAGGCGGTCGACCGGCCGGTCAACGTGCTGGTGACCCCGGGCTGCCCGCCCGTCGCCGAGCTGGCCGAGCTGGGCGTGGCGCGCGTCTCGATCGGCGGGACGTTCAACCTGGTCGGGCTGGCCGCCGTCGCCGACGCCGCCATGGAGTTCCTCGACGAGGGCACCTACGGGTTCCTGGGCCGCGCCGCCGGCGGCCGGGGCGTCCGCGACGCCGCCTTCGCCTACCACACCGACTGAGGGCCGTCGGCGGGTCGCTAGAACGGCACTCCTACCGGGTGCCGGGGCCGCAGCGTCGAGCGCTTCACCTGACGGAGCCCGCTCCGCACGATCGCCCGGAGGTGACCGAAGGCCAGCACCGGATGGCGCAGCATCCGCAGCGGGTTGCGCAGCCCGCGCAGGGGATGGCGGAGCTGCCCGACGATGTCGGCCGGCATGGGCTCGTCGACGCCGTAGAGGCCGGGTCGGCGGCCCTCCGGCATGAAGTAGGTGCCGAAGAGGATGTCCCAGACCGGCAGGAAGACCGAGTAGTTGGTGTGGATGGCGTCGGGCTCGTTGGCGTGGTGCCAGTGGTGGAACTCCGGGGTGATCACGATCCGGTGCAGGGCGCGCCACCGCCACCGCACGTTGGCGTGGAGGAAGATGCCGGTGACGATCTGGATGATGGCCAGCAGGCCGGTGAACTCGGCGGTGAAACCGGCGCCGAGCAAGAAGAAGAACGGGGGAGCGAGGATGGCGCCGTCGAAGGGGTGGTTGCGGATCCCGCTGAGCCAGTCCATCCGCTCCGACGAGTGGTGGATCGAGTGGAAGCGCCACAAGAACCCGACCTCGTGGCTCCACCGGTGGGCCCAGTAGATCGCGAAGTCGAACAGCGCGATCCCGACGAACGGCATCGCCGCCGGGGGGATGGTGGCGACCAGGGGCCGGATCATCAGGCCGGGGATCCATGCCAGGCTGACGATGCCGATCACCACGGCGGCGACCACGCCGATCACCGCCAGCAGGGGTTGGGTGAGCGCGTAGGCGAGGTCGGTGGCCAGGCCCGGTCGGCGCAGCGGCTGATCGTGGCGGGGGAACAGCTTCTCGAACGGCACGACCAGCACGAACAGCACGGCGATGACTGCCAGGGGAGATCGGTCGAAGGCGAGGACGCCGCCGATGGCCACCGCCAGCATGCCGACCCGCAGCCATGCCCAGCCGCGCTGCAACTCGTCTCCGGCCGGTCGGGTGTCCGTGACGGCACGACCCATGTCACGACGGTACCTTCCGCGCCCCACCCAGCGCGTTCGCCCCCCACTCCACCCCGGATCAGAGAAGCGGGGGCCAGGTGTCGGCTACCCGGTAGCCGCGGGGCCAGGGATCGGCCGGGTCGAGCCGGTAGTCGTGGGTGCCGGTGATCCAGGCCCGGCCCGAGACGGTCGGGACGATGGCCGGGGTGCCGCCCACGTCGGTGTCGCCGGCAATGCGACCGACGAAGGTCGAGCCGATCACCGACTGCATGGCCAGCTCGTCGCCCACCGCCATCCGCCCCTGCGCCCGGAGCACGGCCATCAGGGCCGACACGCCGGTGCCGGTGGGGGAGCGGTCGAGCTTGCCGGGCTCGATCACGCAGGCGTGACGCCCGGTCAGCCGCCCGGTGGCGGGATCGGCCTCGATCGGCCGCTCGAAGAGACAGAACGAGATGTGGGCCCACTCCGGGTTGGCCGGGTGGGCGAAGCCGAGCTGCTCGTTGGCGGCGGCGGTGACGGTGACCCCGACCTCGGCCAGCTCTCGGGCCTCGTCGGGCGCCACTGCGAACCCCAGGGCCCGGGCGTCGACCAGAACGAAGCTGTCGCCGCCGTAGGCGGTGTCGACGGTCAAGGTGCCGAGACCCGGGACCTCCAGCGGCGCGCCGAGCCGAGCGGCGAACGATGGCACGTTCTCGAGGGTGATGCGCTCGGCCTTGCCGTCGCGGCACTCGGCCCGGACCCGCACCAGCCCGCCCGGCGCCTCGAGCACCAGCTCGGTGACGGGCTCGGTCATCGGCACGATTCCCGTCTCGAGTGCCACGGTGGCCACGCACATGGCGTTCGAGCCGGACATGGGAGGCGTGTGCTCGGGCTCCATGATGATGAAGCCGAGCCGGGCCGCCGGGTCGACGGCGGGCACGAGCAGGTTCACGTGCCGGAACACGCCACCCCGGGGCTCGTTCAGCAGGTAGTCGCGCAGGGTCCCGTCACGGGCGATCCAGCGGGATTGCTCCCACAGGGTCGCGCCGGGCGGCGGAGCCACGCCGTCGACGATCACGTCGCCGACCTCTCCCTCGGCATGGCAGCCGACGACCCGGACGGTCGAGTCGGCCAGCCAGCTCATGGGCTCGATGATGCCACCGGCCGCGTCGACGGGCGCCCAACCGTACAACTTGACAGAACGTGCATTTCCGGCGCGGGGTCGGGGTTTCGCCCCCTCGTCAGGTGACCTCCCACCACCCGTAGCGGTCCGCCAGTGCGAACAGGGCGAAGACGGCGTTGAACAGCGCATGGGCCACCATCGACGTCCCCAGGCGTCGGGTGAGCTGGAACGCGGCGCCGAGCACGGCGCCCCCGAGCGAGATCCCGACCAGGATCTGCAGGTTCAGCGACGCACTGGCGTCGATCTGCAGATGGGCGGCGCCGAACAGCACCGCCTGGATCGCCACCGCACCGACCGCGCCGAGGGCCGGCTCGAGCGCCCGCTGGACGAGCCCCCGGAAGAAGATCTCCTCGATGATCGGAGCGCCGATCACCGCGAAGGCCAGGAACGTGTAGAAGCTGGCCGCATCGGGCTCGAAGAACTCGAACTCCCCGCCGCTGGCGCGCCCCTCGTCGCCCTGGAACGCCGCGATAACGAGGATTATCCCGACCGCGGCCATGACCCGGCTGGCAATGCCGGCCGCCAGGCCGCCGGCGAGGTCGCGGGCCCGGACCCGGATGCCGTAGTCGGCGAGCAGGTTGCCCGAACCGTAGGTGCGCGAGACGTACACCAGGGTCAGGGTCAGGGTCCCCCACAGCGCCGTCTGGCTCAGCACCAGCTGCCGGATCAGCGAGTCGTCGACGACGGTGCTGACGCCCTTGGAGGCGCCGATGGCCGCGATGGCGGCGACGACGGCCAACACCACCGCCGTCCCCGGGAGATCGGCGAGCGGCCTCCGATCGACCGGAACCGGTAGTAGCCGCTCGATCGTGCGGTTGTCGGCTGCCACCCACGACGTCCAGCCGCCGCCGTCCCAGTACCGGTGAGCGAACTGGTGGGCAGGATCCGGGTACCAGCCGGCTGCCGGCAGCGTGAGCCCGAGCGGCGGCTGCTGGTCCGTCTGGTCGCTCACTCGGTGATCCCGGCCGCTTCCATGATGGCGAGCAGGGCGACGAACCCCGGGATCGACATCGCCGAGAGGATGATCGACCAGCGGGCCAAGGGGTCTCCCTTGCGCTGGCCGGCCACGGCGAAGAACATGCCGACCAGGCCGGCCACGCCGGTCAGCAGCCCCAGCGAGGCGAAGACGAGCCCGGTCACGCTGAGACCGCGACCGGGGATCCTCCGCTCGACGGCCGGCAGGTCGGGGGTCTCCCCCGGCGCCGGCGGCGGGTAGAGGTCGCTCAGGGGGTCACGGCTCACTGCGATCATCCTCGCCGGGCAGACGTCTCACGGGCGGGACCGCCGGCACCGCAGCTCACCGCGGCGCCGTCAACGGATGTTGCCGGTGTGGCCGAGCGAGTAGCGGCCGGGCTGGGGCCACACGGCCAGCCCGTGGGGCTCGGCGCCGACCGGGATCGGCTCTCCCCACTCGAGGTTCTCGAGGTCGAGCACGTAGACCACGTTGTCGTAGCGGCCGCCGAGCCAGAGCTCGGAGCCGTCGGTGCTGAAGTTGCCCATGTCGGGGCTCCCGCCGCCCGGCACGTCGACCTTGGCCATGAGCTCGGGAGCGGCGCTGTCACGGATGTCGAAGATCGACACGCTCCCCGGCCCGTTGGGCGCGGCCGTCGACAGCGTCGTCGCCCCCCGGTTGACGACGTACAGCTTGTGATCCCAGCTCGGGTACAGCCCGTGGGTGCCGACGCCCACGCCGTCGTCGGCGTCGAGGTAGCCCATCTCGGTGAACGAGTCGCCGTCGATGAGGTACACGCGGCCCTGGTTCATCTCGGCCACGTAGAAGACCCGGCCGTCGGGCGAGGTCCGCACGTCCTGGGGCTGTCCCCCGCCCGACAGCACCAACGGCTGGCTGAGCTCGGCGCTGGCCCAGTCGCCGTTCGGCGCCGAGATCTTGAGCATCGAGCCGGCGAACTCGCAGGTGAACAGGACGTAGCTGCCGTCGGCGCTGAAGTCGGCGTGGTTGATGCCGGGACAGGTCGGCGTGGCGATCGTGAACAGCAACGACGTGAACTGGTTGTCGTAGAAGTCGAGCCGCTGGAGGCCCTCGGCGACGACGATGCCGTACTGGCCGTCGGGGCTGAAGTAGACGTTGTAGGGATCGGGGACGCTGACCGGCTCGGCCAGGGTGGCGGTGGTGGCGTCGATCCCCCGCAGGGTGCCGGCCGCGTGGTCGAGCTCGCTGTTGTTGGCGATCCACAGCGTCTCGAGGTCCCACGCCGGGACCACGTGCTGCGGTCTCGATCCGCCCGACGGGATGGTCGAGATGACCTCCCTCGTCACCTGGTCGATGACCGTGACGTTGTCGGATGCGTGGTTCGGGACGTACACGCGCGGGGGGTCGTTGGCGACCTCCGGCATCAGGTTGCCGGGCCGGATCTCGCTGTAGATGTTGTCGGCGTCGAGGACCGGCGGCATGCCCGGCACCACGTCGACCGCCGAGACCGGGGCCGGGTCGGGTGTCGGCTCCTCGATCGTCTCGACCGGGTCGTCCCCTCCCCCACACGCCGCCGCCAACAGCGCGACGAGTACCAGGCCGACGCCCGCCCGCGCCCCAGGACCCGTCTGCTCGTACCGTCGCCACACGGGTGGCGATACTAGGCGTGCGGGCGTCGTTTCAGGCAGGCGCCAGGTCGACGATCCCCCCGGGGTCGACGGCGAGACGGACCTCGGCCCCCTCGCGTGGCTCCGACAGGCTCGACACGGTCAGCCTCGTGCCGTCGGAGAGGCGGCAGTCGACGAGGAACCGGTCGCCGCGAAACCGGGCGTCGGACGCGGTGGCGACCAGCCCGCCCGAGTCGACCATCCTGATGGCCTCGGGCAGGACGACCACCGGACCGGGTCGGCCCGGCGCCACGGTGGCCAGTGGGCCCGACACGTGCTCGATCACGTTCTCGAGGCCGAGGAACCGGGCCGTGAACACGTCGCCCGGTCGGGCCCGCACGTCGAAGGGCCGGCCCTCCCGCAACAGCCGCCCGGCCGCCATCACGGCGAGCCGGTCCGCGACCGTGAACGCCTCGTCGTGGTCGTGGGTGACGTGGATGGCGGTGACGCCCAGCTCCTTCACGATGGCGCGGATCTCGACCGCCAGCCGATCGCGGAGCTTCCGGTCGAGCGAGCCGAGCGGCTCGTCGAGCAGCAGGATCGACGGCCGTGGGGCGATGGCTCGGGCCAGCGCGACCCGCTGCGCCTCGCCTCCCGAGAGCTGGTCGATCCGGCGAGAGCCGTAGCCGCTCAGCCCGACCAGCTCGAGCACCTCGCCGACCCGACGGCTCGTCTCGTCGGGAGCGACGCGCTGCATGCGCAGCCCGAACGCCACGTTCCCGGTCACGTCACGGTGCGGGAACAGGGCATGGTCCTGGAACATCAGGCCCACGTCGCGCTCGTGCGGTGCCAGAGTTGCCAGGTCACGGCCCCGCCACGACACCGTGCCCCGCTCCGGCCGCTCGAGCCCGGCGATGACCCGCAGGAGTGTGGTCTTGCCGCATCCGCTCGGACCGAGGAGGGCGAGGATGGCCCCCTCCCCCACCCCGAGGTCGATCCCGTCGAGGGCCAGGTGATCCCCGAACCGCACGGTGACGTGGTCGGCGACGAGCCGAGCCTTCTCAGAGGTCACCGGAAGCCACCG
>JBFJYB010000042.1:0-11172 GCA_041622835.1 Acidimicrobiales bacterium
GCACGCGCCGGCGCAAGACGAGCTGCACGGTGGCGATGCCGAGGCCAACGCGGCCATCGCCCGGCGCCTCCTCGCCGGTGAGACCGGTCCGGTGCGCGACATCGTCACGCTGAACGCAGCCGCCGGGCTGGTGGTGGCCGGCCTGGTCGACGACGTCGCCGCCGGCCTCGACCGGTGCCGGGCCGCCATCGACGACGGCCGGGCCCAGGCCCGCCTCGACCGGCTGGTCGAGGTCACGGGCGCGGCCTCGAACGGCGCGTCGGGCGTCGATTCGTAGCGGTCGATTCGTAGCCGTCGATTGGTAGCCGTCGATTGGTAGCCGTCGATTGGTAGCGGTCGATTCGTAGCCGTCGATTCGTAGCGGCTGCGTCAGCGCCGGGCCTTCTCGGGCTCGGTCGCCTGGAACGACGGCAGTCGCGGCAGGGGCGAGGCCAGGCCGCCGGTGCAGTGCACGAGCCGCAGCGTGTCGGCCGACTGATCGAGCCACGACGCCACGCACGCCAGCTCGTCGGCCAGGTCACGGGGCAGTGGGTCGCCGGCGTCGGGCGCATCGGGCGCTTCGATCGGCAGCGGGCGAGGGGTCTCGGTCCCCATCCACGAGCGGACGAGCCGTCCTCGCGACAGCTCGGCGCCGCCGCCCCCGCTCTCGACGACGAGACGTCCGGCCCCGCGCAGCTCGTCGAACCGGCGCTGCCGACGGAGCGCGCTGGCGAGGGCGGCAGCCCGGTCGCGGACGTCGGCCGCTTCCTCGAAGCGCTCGGCGTCGGCCAGTCGGGTCATCCGCCGCCGGAGCGGGGCGAGGAGGATGTCGGGGTCGTGGCGGATGGCCCGCACGATGCGGTCGACGTGCTCCCGGTAGGCCTCCTCGGTGATGGCGCCGGCGCAGGGGCAGCAGGCCACGCCGATCTGGGCCGGCGCGCACGGCGACTCGCGTGGCGACCGGCCCGGTGTCGCAGTGCAGCGACGGATCGGGCTGACCGACTGGATCGCCTCGACCACCCTCTGGGCGAAGCGCTTCGAGGAAAGCGGACCGAGGTACACCCCGCCGTCGGGCCGGGGCACCCGGGCGATCGAGAGTCGGGGGAACCGCTCGTTGCAGGTGAGCTTCACGTAGCAGTAGCCCGACCACCGCTTGCCGCGGCGGTTGAACCGAGGCTGGTGACGGTGGATGAGGCGCACCTCGAGCACCGCGGCCTGGAGCGGTGCGGCGCACACGATGTGGTCGACGCGGTGCGCCTCTCGCAGCATCGGTCCGATCTTGCGACGCGTATCCCCCGAGAAGTACGAGCGAACCCGGGTCCGCAGGTTGCTCGCCTTCCCGACGTAGAGCACCTCGCCCTGGCGGTCGCGGAAGAGGTACACGCCCGGCTCGCGGGGCAGCTTCTCGGTGAGCGCGAGCTTGGCCGCCTGGGCGTGGCCCTTGATGGTGGGCAGCACGAGCAGGTCGTCGAGCCCGGTGATCCCCATGGGTCCCACCCGCTCGAGCAGCGCGTGCAGCAGGTCCCCGGTCGCCAGTGCGTCGTCGAGGGCCCGGTGCGACGGCCGATGGTCGAGGCGCAGCCGGCTGGCGAGCGTCCCGAGCCGGCAGTTCGGGACCTCGTCCCGCACCAGGCGCCGGGCCAGCGCGCACGTGTCGATCGACCGGTTCGACAGCGGGGCGCGAGCGTCGCGTTCGAGAGCGGCGGCCAGGAACCCGAGGTCGAACCGCACGTTGTGGCCGACGATCACCGCCGAGCCGACGAACTCCAGCAGGCTCGGCAGCACCTCCTCGATGCGCGGCGCCGGCACCACCATCGACTCGGTGATCCCGGTGAGGACGGTGATCTGCGGGGGGATGGCCTGGCCGGGGTTCACCAGGGTCTGGAACGTTCCGAGGCACTCGCCGCCGCGCAGCTTCACCGCGCCGATCTCGGTGATGCCGCACCGCTCGGCCGACCCACCGGTGGTCTCGAGGTCGATCACGCAGAACGTGACCTCGTGCAGCGGAGTGCCGAGGTCGTCGAATGACTGTTGGCGGGGACCGGCGCCGGTGGAGGCCGTGGTGACCATGCCAACCCAGGAAAGCGAACAAACGTTCGACTGTCAAGCTTCCTGGGGTGGCTCGCCGACCCCGTTCCACGGGGAGGCTGACGGTCAGCCCGAGCGGACCACCGCGCTGTTGACGACCATGTCGTGCCAGGCCCGCTTCTGCGGGTCCCACAGCACCGACAGGAACCCGAGAAACAGCACGAGCCCCGAGATGATCTTGAACAGCTCCCGACCCACCGCTCGGCCCATCCCGATCGGATCACCGGTGCGGGCGTCCACGAGACGCAGGCCGGTCATCCGCCGGCCCGGAGTGGCCCCGGTGACGCCGTCGAAGTACCCGTAGTACCCCACGAGAATCAGCACCCAGAGGCCCAGGGTCACGAAGAGCAAGACCGCGGCACTCCCGCTCGTGAACTTCTCGCACAACCCGAACTCACCATCGACGGTGCACGGCTCGATCTCGGTCGGCAACGACGAGACCAGGACCGCGAACACGATCGCCAACGGGATCCCGACGAGCAGCCCGTTCAACAAGAAGGCGCCCAGCCGGATCCCGAAGCCGGCCCGTTCCTCGGTCAGCCCTGACGCAGGAGACGGCGTCTCGGAACCGCTCTCTGGACGGGCCTCCGGACGGCTCTCTGGACGGCTCTCGGGCGGATACCACTTGTGATCCGACGCCTGCCACCAGCCATCGCCCTGCGGTGTGTCGCTCATGGTGACCCCCCCTCTCGGCGAGTGTTCAACCATCGCTGGTTGGTGTCAATCGAACCGGCGGTCAGGCTTGCCCGCCCCTACGGCCGGCGGGGGAACTGGGTGAAGTCGGGGGGCTGGCGGGCGACGTAGGAGTCGCGGCCGTGCTGGGCCTCGTCGGTCTGATAGAAGAGCAGCGTCGCGTCGCCGGCGAGCTGCTGGATGCCAGCCAGGCCGTCGTCGGCGGCGTTGAGCGACGCCTTGAGCATGCGGATGGCGAGCGGCGAGTGGCTGAGGATCTCCCGGCACCACGCCACGGTCTCGACCTCGAGCTGGGCGAGGGGCACCACCGCGTTGACCATCCCCATCTCGTAGGCCCGCGGCGCGTCGTACTGGCGACAGAGGAACCAGATCTCGCGGGCCCGCTTCTGCCCGATGTTGCGGGCGAGCAGGCCCGACCCGTAGCCACCGTCGAACGAGCCGACCTTGGGGCCGGTCTGGCCGAAGCGGGCGTTGTCGGCGGCGATCGTGAGGTCGCAGACCACGTGCAGCACGTGCCCGCCGCCGATGGCGTAGCCGGCGACCATGGCGATCACCGGCTTCGGTGTGCGGCGGATCTGGATCTGGAGGTCGAGCACGTTGAGGCGGCCGATGCCCTTCTTGGCCACCTCGTCGTCGCCGAGGTAGCCGTCGTCGCCGCGGATGCGCTGGTCGCCGCCGGAGCAGAAGGCCAGGTCGCCCTGACCGGTGAGGACGATCACCCCGATCTGGTCGTCGTCGCGCGCCGCGTTGAAGGCATCGCTCAGCTCGAACAGCGTCTGGGGCCGGAAGGCGTTGCGCACCTCGGGGCGGTTGATCGTGATCTTGGCGATGCCGTCGGAGGTCTCGTAGCGGATGTCGCGGTAGTCGCCCGACAGGGTCCAGTCGGCGCCGGGCTCGACGGTCGAGGCGGCAGGATCGGTGCTCATGTCCGAAGTCTCGCACGCGTACCCTCACCGGCATGAACCGTCCATGGCGTCGATGATCGAGCACCGGTGAACCAGCTCGTCGCCCTGGCGATGCCGGGCGGACCGGCGTTCGTCGACGAGCTGCGGCGGGCGTGGGACGACGGCGACGCGGTGCTGCCCGTGGACCTCCGTCTCCCGGAGTCGGCGCGGCGGGCGCTCCTCGACGAGCTCGAACCCTCGGTGGTCGTCGAAGGAGTCGGGGCCGGGGAGCGCCACCGCCGGCGGGGTCGTCCGGTCGAGCCCGGCGACGCGTTGGTCGTCGCGACGAGCGGCACCACCGGCGAGCCGAAGGGGGTGGTCCTCACGCACCGGGCGGTCGAGGTCTCGGCCCGGGCCACCAGCGCTGCGCTGTCCGTCGACCCCGACCGGGACCGGTGGCTGGCCTGCCTCCCGCTGTCGCACGTCGGCGGGTTGAGCGTCGTCACCCGGGCTCTGGCGCTCGGAGTGCCCCTGGAGGTCCACGACGGCTTCGACGCCGCTCGCGTGAGCGAGGCCGCCGGGCGGGGTGCGACGCTCGTGTCGTTGGTGCCGACCGCGTTGCAGCGCATCGACCCGGTCGGATTCCGCATCGTTCTCCTCGGTGGCTCGGCCCCGCCAGCGGAGAGGCCCGCCAACGTGATCGCGACCTACGGGCTGACCGAGACCGGGTCGGGCATCGTCTACGACGGCCGACCGCTCGACGGCATCGAGCTGCGGATCGTCGACGGCGAGATCCACGCACGGGGTCCGATGTTGCTGCGTGCCTACCGCGACGGCGACGATCCGAAGGACCCGGACGGGTGGTTGGCCACTGGTGACGCCGGGGAGATCGAGGACGGTCGGCTGCGCGTGCACGGCCGCTGCGGTGACCTGATCATCACCGGCGGCGAGAACGTGTGGCCCGAGCCGATCGAGGCCAGCCTGCGGGAGCTGCCCGGCGTCGCCGACGTCGCGGTCGTCGGGCGCCCCGACGCCGAGTGGGGTCAGATCGTGACCGCCGTGGTCGTGCCCGAGGACCCCTCCGACCCGCCCACGCTGGCGCGTCTGCGCGAGCACGTCGGCGCCCGGCTGCCCCGGTACTGCGCGCCGCGGTCGCTGGAGCTGGTCGAGCGCCTGCCCCGGGCGAGGCTGGGCAAGCTCCGCCGTTCGCAGCTGACCCTCGAGCGAGACCAGCGCTCCAGGTCAGATCAGTAGGGGCCCGACGCCGAGGCCGGCTGCGTCCGGCACTGCCATCACGCCTCGCTCGATGGTCGGCGGGGCTGCGACGTCGGAGGCGAGCAGATCCGACGTGGCCAGACCCGCCGCCCCCCGGTGATCGATCGCCGCTGCGGTGTGGAGCGCGGCCGACAGGCCGATGGCGGCGTCGAGCGCCGAGGAGACCACCACGCCGACGCCCGCTTCCGCGAAGCGACGGGCCAGCCCGACCGTCGCGTTCGGCCCGCCCAGGAGGCTCGGCTTGAGCACTGCGACATCGAAGGCGCCGGTCGCCAGGATCGCGTCCAGGTCGTCGGCGGCCAGTGCGATGCTCTCGTCGCCGGAGGCGATGCGCTCGCCGCCGGAGGCGATGCTCTCGTCGGCGGCCAGTGCGATGCCGGTCCGGCGGCGCAGGGTTGCTGCTTCCGTGAGGGAGGCCACCGGCTCCTCGACGTAGTCGATTCCGTAGCGCTCGACCCGACCCAGCACGTCGATCGCGTCCGGCAGCTCCCAGGCCCGGTTGGCGTCGAGGCGCAGCACGACGTCGTCTCCGGCCGCTTCGCGCGCCAGCCTGACCCGCTCGACGTCGGCGTCGGGCCCGGCCGCCGCGACCTTGAGCTTGACCGTGCCGAACCCGGCCTCGACCGCAGCCCCCACGCCGGCCACGACGTCGTCGGGCTCGACCGCACTCACGAGCGCGTTGACGGCGAGCCCCGAAGCCGGGGTCTCGGTCAGGAGCCGGGCGACAGGGCGGTCATCGCGTCTGCCACGTAGGTCGAGCACCGCGGTGTCGAGGGCGGCCGCGACGATCGGCGAGGCGACCCTCAGCTCCGACAGCTCCCGGTCGGAGGCACCCCTCGCCGCCGCGGCGATCGACGCCAGCTCGGCGGCCACCGGCTCGAGCCCTCCCTCCCCGCGCCCCCACAACGGTGCCGCCTCACCGAACCCCGAGAGCCCGCGATCGTCGACCAACTCGAGGATGAAGCCGCGACGCGCGCGGATCGTGCCGGCACCGGTGACGTGGGGTCGCCGAAGAGGCAGATCGAACCGGTGGACCCGCGTCGACACGATCCTCATGACGACGAGTGCACGATCAGCGGTCCACCGATGCGAAGAGCTCGAGGGCGGCGTCGGCGACGATCGCCGGCTGCTCGAGGTGAGCGGCGTGGCCGGCTTCGGCGACCTCGATCAGCTCGGCCGACGGGAGGGCGGCGGCCAGCTCGGCTGCGATGATCCGGAACTTGGGGTCCTCGGCGCCCACGACGAGCCGTGTCGGTGTACGGATCCGGGCCAGCTCGGCGTGGAGCGGCGGCTGCGCGCCACTGCCCATACCCCGGAGGCTGTTGGCCAGGCCGGTGGGCGAGTTGGCCAGCCGTTGCCGGCGGGCCGCGTCGAGGTACTCGCGCCCGAGCCGGCGCTGGCTGGCGAAGAGAGGTAGCGCCATCCACCGGTCGACGAAGGCCGGCACGCCCTCGTGCTCGATCGAGTCGGCCAGCGCCGCGTCTCGGGCGCATCGCTCGGCCCGGGCCACCGGGTCGTCGATGCCGGCGCTGGCGCCGATCAGGACCGCCGAGCTCACCCGGTCGCCGTGCCGGGTCGCCATGCCCAGCGCCACCCGCCCGCCCATCGAGTAGCCGAGCAGATCGAAGCGGGTCACCGCCAGCTCGTCGACCAGGGAGACGAGCTGGGCGACGCAGGCGTCGAAGGTGTAGGCGGCCGGGTCGACCGGGGCGTCGGAGCTCCCGTGGCCGATCAGGTCGGGCAGGATCACCCGGTGGCTCGGCACCAGTCGCGCCGCGAGGTCGGCCATCGTGTCGGCCGAGCCGGTGAAGCCGTGCAGGCCGAGAACCGGCGGGGCGTGCGATGGGCCGGTGTCGACGTAGGCCAGCCGAACGCCGCCGGCGTCGACGAAACGGCGGCTGGTCACGCCACCGCGGCGGCCACGGCGGCCAGCACCTCGCGGTGCTGACGGACGTTGGCGTCGACGTCGACCGGCACCTCGAGGAGGTCGACGCCGGGTGCCCGGATGGCGGCTTCGAGCGAGCCCGCCAGCTCGTCGCGGTCGCGCACGCACCGGTGACGGAGTCCGGCCAGGGGCGCCAACGTCGAGAGCTCGACGTCGTGCGGGGTGTGGAACAGGCGGTGCGTGTCGACCGCGTCGGCGCGGTCGGCGATCGGCAGGAACGAGAAGATCCCGCCGCCGTTGTTGTTGGGGACGACCAGCGTGAGATCGAGGTGGAGGCGGCTGGCGGCCAGCAGCCCGCCCAGGTCGTGCAGGACGGCAAGGTCGCCGACCAGCGCGACGACCGGCCCGGTCGAGGCGGCCGCCGCTCCCAGCGCCGACGAGGTGACCCCGTCGATGCCGTTGGCGCCCCGGTTGGCCAGGACGCGCAGCGGCGTCGGTCCGGGTCGGAGGAACCCGTCGAGATCGCGCACCGGCATGCTGTTCGACACGTAGACGGTCGTGGTCTCCGGGCACGAGTCGCCGAGCGTGCGGCTGACGGCCGCTTCGAGCAGGGGACCGTCGCCGAGAGCCGTGTCGATGGCTTGCTCGGCCGCCTGCTCGGCCGTCCGCCACCGGTCGAGCCAGTCGGAGGTCCTGGTGCCGCCCAGCCGGTCGGCCAGGGGATCGGCGAAGGCCCGGGCGCCCACCGGTAGGACGGCGGTGGACGTGAAGCTGGGCTCGTTCCACAGCCCGTGAGGGTCGAGCATCACGACGTCGGCCGGGCGATGCTGCTCGAGCCACAGCCGCAGGGCCTTGCTGGTCGGCGTGGCACCGACGCGGATCACGACGTCGGGCCGGCTCTCCGCGAACGGCGTGCGCAACAGGAGATCGGCGGTGGCGACGATCGGGCAGTCGGCGACGTGAGGGCCGCGCCGGAGCTGCGAGGCGGCATCGGCCAGGATCGGCCACCCGGCGGCTCGCGAGAAGCGGGCGATGGCCTCGACCGACTCCCGGTCGAGGTCGGCGGGGCCGGCGGCGATCACCCCCCGCGGGCTGGCGTCGACCAGCGTCGCGAGCCGGTCGAGCTGGTCGGGAGGGAGATGGCGGTCGGCCACGACGGGAGCACCCGAGCTCGTGCCGGTCGCGGTCGGAACACCGTCGTCGGGGGGGTCGAGCGGCTCGCGGAGCGGGACGTTCAGGTGGACCGGGCCCGGAGCGGGGCCCGTTGCCACCGTTACCGCCCGGCGCGCCGACCGGCGAGCGAACGCCTCGTCGAGATCGTCGCCGACCGGCAACTCGGCGAACCACCGGACGTGTCGACCGTACAGGTCGACCTGGTCGATGGTCTGGCCCGCGCCCCAGCCCCGGAGCTCGGGAGGGCGGTCGGCGGTGAGGACGATCAGCGGCGTCGCCGAGTAGCAGGCTTCGGCCACCGCCGGCAGGTAGTTCGCCGCCGCCGTCCCCGAGGTGCACACCAGCGCCACTGGCCGTCGCGCCGCCTTGGCCAGGCCCAGCGCGAAGAACCCGGCCGAGCGCTCGTCGAGCTGGATCCACGTGCGGAGCCTGGGCGAGGCGTCGGCGGTGACCGTGAGCGGCGTCGACCGGGACCCCGGCGACACGATCACGTCGGTCACACCGGCGCCGGACAGCTCGTCCATGAACGCGGCCATGGCCTCGTAGGTCCGATGGCGGTGGTCGGTCATGCGACGGCCAGCACCGGGGCGAGCATGGCCCGCAGCTTGATGTCGGTCTCGGTGAGCTCCCGCTCCGGGTCGGACCCCGACACCACCCCAGCCCCCACGTAGAGGGTCGTGCCGGCTTCGTGGACCAGCCCGGACCGCAGCGCGACCCGTAGCTCGCCGCGCCCCGACAGGTCGAGCCATCCGATGGGGCTTGCGTACCAGCCGCGGTCCAGTCCCTCGTGGTCGCGCAGCCAGCGGGCGGCAACGTCGTCGGGGACGCCCGAGACGGCGGGCGTGGGGTGCAGGGCGCCGGCGATCTCCAGGACGCCGACCCCCGCGGGTAGGACTCCACGGATCGGGGTGTAGAGGTGCTGGATGGCCGCCAGCTTGACGACCTCGGGCTTGCCGACCGGCTCGATCTCGACCCCAGCCGACTGGAGGGCCGATCGGATGGCCTGGACCACGAAGTCGTGCTCGGCCCGTTCCTTCGGGCTGCTCAGCAGGGCGTGCCCGAGGGCGGCGTCGATGGCCGGATTGGGGTCACGAGGTGCCGACGCGGCGAGGGCCGCGGTGCGGAGGCCGCGGTCGTCGACGGCCACCAGCCGCTCGGGCGTGGCGCCCACGAAGCCGAGGCCGCCTCGCTCGAACAGGAAGGTCCCACAGCTGGGGTAGGAGGTGCGGAGGGTGTCCAGCAGCGGCTCGATCGCAGGCCGGCGGTCGAGGTCCACCGATCGGGCGACGACCACCTTCCCCAGCCGGCCGGCCCGGATGTCGTCGACCGCGGTCGCCACCGCCCTGCGGTACCGGTCACGGTCGCCGAGGGTTGGGGCCAGCGTCGCGGCGTCGGCGTCGGCCGGCCGGGTCGTCGGCTCGAGGGAGCGGCCCGGCTCGGCGTACCGATTCACGAGCTGGTCGAGCTTCGCCGCGACATCGTGGGGGTCGGCGTCGGGTCGGACCGCGACGGTGACCGTCAGCCGTGACCGCCTACCAGCTCGTTGCAGCGACGCGCCGGGCATGACCAGGCAGGCCGGTCCGAACGGGGCCCAGATCGAGTCGCCAGGCAGCGTCGGGCCGAAGGCGAACCCGCCCAGCAACAGCGGCATGCCCGGGCCGCGAACCCGGTCGGCGAGGTCGTGCACCTCCGACGCGGCCGAGGCGAACCGGTTGGTGTCGCCGGCCACGGTGATCTCGGACGCGACCCCGATGCCAGCGATGGCCAGGTCGATCTCGGGTTGCTCCCAGTACTGTCGGGCTCCGGTGGGATCGGCCGTCGCGTGGGTGGCCATCCAGGCCAAGGGGTCGGCGGCGTCGGCGAGATCGAGCGCCACCGATGCGAAATGCACCCGGCCGGTCCGGGTCGCGGCGTTCGACGTGGACGCGACGACCTCGGTGGTGGTCGGGTCGACCAGCTCGTCGGTCAGCGCCATTCGCACCTCACCGCCAGCCGGTCGACGTCGGTCGCGACCAGGGCCCGTTCGAGGGCGTCGTTGTCGCTCTCGCGGACCCGCTCGAGGGCCCGGCTCACGAGCGCGTGGTGGAAGTGCTGGGCGACGAGCCGGGTGACCTCGGGCAGCATGGTCTCGACCACTTCGAGGAGCTGCTCGTCGTCTCCTACCGTGTCGCCCTTGACGTGGGTGACGAACAGCTCGATGGCTTCGTCGACGACGGTCTCGACGTTGGCGGCGTGGGTGGCGGCCAGCTGGGTGAGCTCGTCGAGGGGGACCCCGGCCGACAAGATGGCGAGGCCGGCCTGGAGCATCCCGACCGCGCTCTCGTCGAAGCGGGCGTTGCCGCCGGGATCGACGGTCGAGCGCAGCACCTCGCTGTCGACCAGCAGCGAGATGAGGGGCTCGGGCACCCCGGACCGCTCGGCCAGCTCGCTGCGGCTCACGGTTCGATCCGACGGCAGGCGCTCGATCTGGGCCAGGGTGTGGCCGTCGGCCGCGAGCCGGCGGATCTCGCCGATGCGCTCGAGGTGGCCGGGTTGGTACAGGGCCACCCGCCCGGCCCGACGCGGCGGGTCGATCAGGCCCCGCCGCTGGTAGAAGCGGATCGTGTCGACGCTGACCCCGGCCGCCTCGGCCAGCTCGTCGACCCGGTACTCGGTGGTCGTCCCCCCACGCTGGTTGTCGTTCACGCTCCCATCCTACGAGCGATCACTCGCAATGTTGTCGCCCTGTTGTTGCTGCGAGTTCGCGCCCTGCGGGCGCTCATGCGCAGATCCCGTTCCCCCGATCGGCGGCGAGGCCGCCGATCTCGCGCCCTGTTGTCGCTGCGAGTTCGCGCCCTGCGGGCGCTCATGCGCAGATCCTGTTCGCCCGATCGGCGGCGAGGCCGCCGATCTCGTGGGCGGAGGGCTGTCACACCCCGTACGTAGGTTGCGGGTCATGCGAGAAACGGGAACCAGCCAGCCGGTCAGCGAGCCGGGTGTGACCACCATCGACTGCGACGACTGCATCATGCAGCACACCTCGGCGTGTGCCGACTGCGTCGTCACCTTCATCTGCTCGCGGGAGCCGGGCGAGGCGGTGCTCGTCGACGTCGACGAGCTGCGGGCCCTGCGCCAGCTCAGCCGGGCCGGGCTCGTGCCCGAGCTGCGCCATCGGGTCGACACCGGCTGACCGCTCGTCGGCGGGGGATCGTCGGC
>JBFJYB010000043.1:0-11160 GCA_041622835.1 Acidimicrobiales bacterium
CCCGGCGACAGGTTCAACGGACCGGCCGTGTCGGCGGTCTTGTCGATGGTCCAGGTCCAGGTCCGCGTGAAGGTGGTCTCGGCGGTCTTCTCGACGTCGACCTCGTAGTCGTAGCAGAACTCGATATGGCTGATGCCGAACGGCTGGTTGTTGTTGTGGTTGACCGGCGAGTGCAGGCCGGTGTCGCCGAAGTCCTCGGCGGGCGGGTCGTACACGTAGAGGTTGGCGTTGGGGCCGCCCTTGACGATCACCGCGTCGACGCCGAGCGTCGACAACCAGTCGAACGTCGTGCCGTTGTTGTTGGAGATGGTCACCGTGTTGGCCGGGTCGCCCGGGAACGGGTAGACCCCGTTCGGCGGCGGCTCGGGCTGGGGCTTGAACCCGAAGTCGTAGCCCAGCCCCACACAGCTCGGGTTTCCGGCGACGAAGTCCGGTGCGATGCCGTCTCCGCTCGGAGCTCCGCCGTGGTCGGCTCCCGCCGGCCCCGAAGCCAGGATGAGCGCGGCTGCCACTCCCAGCACCAGCGCTGCGGCCAAGGCCGCCAGCGAACCCACCGTCGGCCTGCGACGTACAGTCATCTCGCCCTCCTCGTTGCGCCTCGCCCTGCGCGACGCGCCCGGGTGCTCTCGCACCGGCTCAACGTACGCCTTCATGGCCCGGTGATCCAGAGTGAATTTCGGCGAAGGACCGCCCTACTCGAACAGGGCCACCAACCGGTCGTAGTCGGCCTCGATCGAACGGCGAACCATGAACCGCATGATCGGCGTGGCAATGCGGAAGAACCCGCTGGCGTCGCCCTCCACGCGGGCCTCCACCCGCGAGCCGCCGTCGGCCGGCGTCACGGTCCGTGTGAAGGTGATGGGGAACGAGCCGGCGACGGTGGTGGCCTTGACCCGTCGGCCGGGCTCGTACTCGACGACCTCGAAGGTCGACTCGATCGTCCGCCCCAGGAACGCCGCCTCCTGCACGCAGGTCGACCCGACCCGCAGCGGCGGGTCGGTGGTCCAGCGGCACGACCGCATCCCCTTCTGCCACGTCGGGTTGCGCTCGAAGTCCGACACCACGGCGAAGACCTCCGACGGGGGGGCGTCGGTCACACGGGTGATCTCGACGACAATCGGCGCCATGGCACCACTGTCGCGCGTCGCGCGGTGTCAGGGGGCGGGATCGGTGTTGGCTACCAGCTCGGCCAGCGACGCCGGCTTGCCCAGGAGGTACCCCTGGCCGGAGTTCACGCCGACCGCGGTCAGCGCCGCGAGCTGCTCGTCGGTCTCGACGTGCCCGGCCACGACCTGCATCCCGAGCCTCTCGGCCAGGTCGACGATGGCCTCGACGATGATCCTGGTCGCCCCGTCGTCGAGGATGCCCTGGGTGAAGGTCGGCGCCAGCTTGATCGTGCTCGTCTTGACCTTGGTCAGGTAGCTGATCGACGAGGTCGCGGTTCCGAAGTCGTCGAGGGTGATGCTGACGCCGAGGTCGGCGATCTCCTGGAGGTTGGCCTGGGCCGCCTCGGCGTCCTGGAGCGCCATCTCGGTGATCTCGACCGAGAGCGACGTCGGCGGCAGGCTGTGGCGCTTCAGGGCGGTCGCGATGCGCTCGGGCAGCCCGGGCGCGGCCAGCTCGTGGCTCGTGAAGTTCACCGACACCGTGATGTCGTACTTGGCGTAGGTGCGCAGGGAGGCCGCGGCCTCGCAGGCGGTGTCGACGATCCAGGCTCCGAGCTTGTTCATGAGCCCACCGTCGATGGCCACCGACAGGAACTCGACCGGCGACAGCCGGCCCAGGCGCGGGTGGTTCCACCGAACGAACGCCTCGGCGCCCACCACGTTCTGGGTGCCCATGTCGCGCACGGCTTGGAAGTCGAGCTCGAACTGACCGTCGTCGATGGCGCTGCTCAGGTCGGCGGCCAGCTCCAGCCGGCGGGTGCGGTCTCGCCGCAGCGACTCGTCGTAGAACGAGATCTGGCCCTTGCCGGCCCGCTTGGCCTGCTGGAGGGCGCCACCCGCATCGCGGAGCAGACCGGCGGCGTCGGCCCTGGCGTTGGTGCAGACCGTGATGCCGATGCTGGCTCGGACCGAGAACGAGGCGTGGGACAGGTAGATGGTCTCGACGAGCGCGTCCTGGAAGCGCTTGGCGATCACCCGGGCCTTGTCCTCGGTGTCGATGCCCGGCACGATGGCGGCGAACTGATCGCCCTGGAACCGGCCGAACCAGTCGTTGGGTCCGAGCCGGGACGCCAATCGCTGGCTCAGCTCGAGGAGCAGGTGGTCGCCGGCTTGATGGCCCCAGCTCGTGGTGATCATCGAGAAGTCGTCGACGTCGAGGAAGAAGACCGCGACCGGTCCGCCCTGACCGCCCTCGAGGTGCTGGCTCAACCTCGCCGTCAACCCGGCGCGGTTCAGCAGTCCCGTGAGCGGGTCCTGCTCGTCGGCTGGGGCTGGCGGCGGCTTGAGGTCGAGCACAGGGAGAGCAGCTCCGAGGGATCGGTGGGAGGTACCCCACCAATCGGCAGGTCGGGCTGACCTGTTAGAGCCAAAGCCGCCATCCGGCCCGGTTTTTCCCGCAGGAATCGCACGTGAGCCGTATCGGGGATGGGCCGTTCGGCCCATTTCGCGGGACAGCCGGCCCGGCCGGCGGCGGGCTGGGGGCCGGCGCGATCAGGCGGTGGCGATCCGCCGGAACGCCTCGGTCAGGCGATCGGGCGGCAACCCGTTCTGGAGCGTGATGCTGGCCGCCCAGTCGTGGAGCAGGGTCCGCACGTCGAAGCGCTCCGAGGTCTGGCTCTGGTGGGCCTCGAGGGCGGCGACCTTGCGGTCGAACACGTCGGTGATGTCGACGAAGACGTCGAGCGGCTCGAGCCCGGTCACCCACACCTCGGGGACGACGTGGGGCTCGTAGCCGGCGTCGAGCAGCTCGGGGTGGGCGTGGGGGTTGCGCGCATCGGGGTAGACGGCGGCCATGGTCGCCTCGGCGACCGCGAGGTGATCGGGGTGCGAGGCGTAGATCCGGTCCCAGCGCCGGTCGGGCGACTGGCTGACGACCAGTGTCGGTCGAACGTCGCGGATGACCCGGCTGATCTCCCGGCGCAGCTCGAGCGAGGGGGTGAGACGCCCGTCGGGCAGGCCGAGGAACCGCACGTCGCTGACGCCGACCTCGGCGGCGGCCGCCTTCTGCTCCTGCTGGCGAAGGGCGGCCACCTCGGCCCGTGGCAGGTCCTCGGGCGCTCCCGCCTCGCCCGACGTCACCAGGGCGTAGGTGACCGTCGAGCCGGCATCGCTCAGGCGGGCCATCGAGCCGGCGATGCCGAAGTCGATGTCGTCGGGATGGGCGACGACGACCAGCACCCGCTCGGGCGGCTGGGTCAGATCGAGGAACTCCACGGCTGTGGAACCTACCGGGCATATCGGGGCCGCAGTCGGGGTTGCGGTGGGGCATCACCGTTCGCACGGGGGAGAGCCATGACGACGACACGAGGACGGGTCCGGGTCGAACCCGGTCAGAAGCGGGTTCGGGTGATGCTGGCGGGGGAGTGGGTGGTCGACACCGACCGACCGGCGCTGGTGTGGGAGCGGCCCTACTACCCGACGTACTACGTCCCGGCCGACGACGTGGCCGACTCGGTCCTGCGAGACACCGGCCAGACCGACCACTCGCCGAGCCGCGGCACCGCCCACGTCTACGACGTCGTGGTCGGCGAGCAGGTGGCGGCCTCGGCGGCGCGCCGCTACCCCGACTCGCCGATCGAGGATCTCCGCGAGCTCGTGGCCTTCGACTGGCTGGCCATGGACCACTGGTTCGAGGAGGACGAGGAGGTCTTCGTGCACCCGCGCGATCCGTACACGCGCGTCGACATCCTCCCGAGCTCGCGCCACGTCCGGGTCGACGTCGGCGGCGAGACGGTGGCCGAGTCGAGCCACCCGACCCTCCTCTTCGAGACCGGGCTCCCGGTGCGCTACTACCTGCCGAAGACCGACGTCCGGCTCGACCGGCTCTCGCCGACCGACACCGTCACCCGCTGCCCCTACAAGGGCGCGGCCCGCTACTGGTCGGTGACCGCCGGCGGCGAGACCCACGTCGACCTGGCATGGGGGTACGACGCGCCGGTTCGCGAGTCGGCGCCCATCGCCGGGCTCGTGTGCTTCTACAACGAGAAGGTCGACCTGTTCGTCGACGGCGAGCCGGTGGAGCGTCCGCGCACCCACTTCGCCTGAGCGCAGGCGGCTCGGTCAGTCGGGGACTCCTACACTCGCGGCCATGAGCCTCCGCGTCGACATCGACCGCCTCGACCAGTCGATCGCCGAGTACGGCAACGCCGCCTTCGTGCTGACGACCGGCGACGACCACCGCCCTCACGTCACCCATGCGGCCGTCGAGCTGACCGACGGGGTGATCACCTGCTCGGTGGGTCGGGGCGCCGGGGCCAACGCCATGGCCCGTCCCGGGATCTCGTTGCTGTGGCCGCCGCCTGAGGACGGGGGGTACAGCCTGATCCTCGACGGCGACGCCACGGTCGAGCCGCTCGACGACGGCAACCGGCTCCACGTCACCCCCACCGCTGCGGTGCTCCACCGCCCGGTGCCACGGCCCGATGCCGATCCCGACGGCTGTCGGAGCGACTGCGTGCCGCTGACCACCGACGAGTAGCGGCCGCAGTCAGCCCAAACCCACGTAGACGGGCGCGTCGGGGAAGAACCCGGACCAGGCGAACCAGAACTCGTTGCGGTGGGGGACGAGCGCGAGCTGCTGGCCGGCCAGCGGACCGTCGACGGCCTGGCCCAGCAGGTTCCAGGTCGAGCCGGTCTCGACGTCGGTGAAGCGATCGTCGAGTCCCGTGAACGTCAGCACCTGGCCGTCGACCCGGCGATCGAACGCGATCCCGGTGCCGATCGCCTGGCTCTGCGAGATGCGCGGTCGATCGAGGGCGTCGAGGGTGGACCCGCCCCAGAACACCGCAACCGGCGTCCCGTCGACCTCGTCGTTGACCGCCGCCTCCTCGGTGATGACGCTGAACGGGTAGGCCTTGCCGCCGCCGAGGTCGACGCCGACCACCCGCTCGAGGGCGGGGAACCGCTCGTCGACCCCGGTCGCGAAGATCTCGTATGGCTGGCTGCGCGAGCTGTACCCCTCGTAGGGGTTGATGCCGTAGGGGATCCCGAAGCCGGTGTCGGGCGAGAGGGAGACGGCGTCGGGGAAGCTCTCGGCCACGTCGACGTACGACACGATCGCGGTGGGGATCAGCTCGAGCTCGGTGCCGGCCAGCTCGCCGACGATGCCCTCGCCGGTGATCTGCTGCCACAGCGACGTCGACCGGTCGTCCCACATCACGAGGTCGCTGCGCCGGAGGAGGCCCGACACGCCGAACCGCAGGACCTCGCCGTCGACGCGACGGTCGAAGCTGATGGCGGTGTTGCACAGCGGGCAGTAGGTGACGACGATCGGAACGTCGCCGATGCGGTCGTTGACCACCTCGTGGCGGGTCAGGATGGCGAGCGGGTAGAAGCGGACCTCGCCGCCGAACTGCACGAGCGCGCCGGGCTCGGCCGGCGTGAGCCATGCGCCGGCCCGGTCGATCGTCTCGAACCGGGGCTGGTCGATCGGGGGGATGGCGTCACGGGGATCGAGTCGACCGATCCCGAGGAAGAGCTCGCCGACGTCGACGGTGCGGCGCGTCCAGTCCGTCGGCCACGGCTCGGTGGCCGCGGCGACGTTCTCGTCGAGGTCGGCGCGCGGGTCGGTGTCGACGACGGTCACGCCCTCGTCGGAGCTGGTGGCGCCGCCGTCGAGGTCGAAGGGCCGGTCGGTCTCCGTGGGCGACAGCAGCTCGGGCTCCGGCGTGAGCGTCGGCTCGGGTTCCGGTTCGGGGTCGCTCTCGGCCGCACCGGAAGCGCTGCTCCCGGCCGGGTCGGCGGGCTCGTCGTTCGTGGCGGCGGTCGTCTCGGACGTCGAGGTGTCGCCGTCGGTCGTGGCGCCGCCGCAGGCCACCGCGAGCAGCGCGGCGCCCGCGACCACGGCCACGAGTCGGGTTCGGGTCATGCCGGGCTCCAGGGGGGGATGCACCGTGAACCCGCCGGGGGCGTTTCGTGTTCCGCGTGGCAGGCTGGCAGTAGCGTTGCGCCCATGAAGACGCCACTGACCGTCGGGGTGCCACGCGAGACCAAGGACGACGAGCACCGGGTCGCGCTGACCCCCGACGGCGTCCGGGAGCTGGCGGTCCACGGGGTCCCGGTGCTGCTCGAGGCGGGGGCCGGGGCCGACTCGAGCTTCCCCGACGACCTCTACCGGCAGGCCGGCGCCGAGATCGTCGCGACCACCGAGGAGGTGTGGGAGCGGGCGTCGCTGGTGTGCAAGGTGAAGGAGCCTCAGCCCGACGAGTTCCCGCTCCTGCGGGCCGATCAGGTGCTGTTCACCTACCTCCACCTGGCGGCCTACCCCGAGGTGGCGTCGGCCCTGCTCGCCGCCGGCACCTGCGGCATCGCCTACGAGACGGTCCAGCGGGCCGACGGATCGTTGCCGCTGCTGGCCCCGATGAGCGAGGTGGCCGGGCGGATGGCCATCCAGATCGGCGCCCAGTTCCTCGAAGCCCACTTCGGCGGCCGGGGCGTGCTGCTCGGCGGGGTGCCGGGTGTCCAGCCGGGGCGGGTCGCGGTGATCGGCGCCGGCAACGTCGGCTGGAACTCGGCGTGGATCGCCGCCGGCATGGAAGCCGAGGTGAACCTGCTCGACAAGAACCTCGACCGGCTCCGGTTCACCGACCAGATCCACCGGGGCCGGATCACGACCCTGGCGTCGAACCGGGGTGCGCTCGAGCGGGCCGTCGCCACCGCCGATCTGGTCATCGGCGCCGTTCTCGTGGCCGGCGGGAGGGCACCGGTGGTCGTGACCGAGGACATGGTCCGCACGATGAAGCCGGGGGCGGTGATCGTCGACGTGGCCGTCGACCAGGGCGGGTGCGTCGAGACCACCCACGAGACCACCCACGCCAACCCGGTGTACGAACTGCACGGCGTGATCCACTACGCGGTCGGCAACATGCCCGGGGCCGTGCCCCACACCTCCACGTGGGCGCTCACCAACGCCACCATGCCCTACATCGCCGCGGTTGCGGCCCACGGCCCGACCGAGGCGTCCCGTCGCGACCCCGAGCTGGCCCTCGGCGTCAACACCGAGGGCGGCAGCATGGTCAACCCGGTCGTCGCCGACGCGCTGGGCCTGCCCGTCGCGGCCGGGAGCTGGGCTGCGTGATCGACCTGGCCGCGCTCCAGGCGGCCGGCGTCTACGACCCCGACGCGCCCGAGGCCGCCGAGCGCCGCGAGCTGCTGACCTTCCTCGACGAGCTGGGGGCGACGACCGACGAGCTGATCGACGCCCACGGCTCGTACGGGCTCATCCACCTCGTCGGCGAGATCAACGCCAGGACCGGCGAGATGTTCGACGTCGACGAGCTGTCGGCCCGCACGCAGTACCCCGTCGCCCTGGTCAAGCGGATCTACGAGCTGCTGGGCGTCCCGGTGGCCGACCCCGCCGAGAAGCGCTTCAGCGACGAGGACGTCGAGTTCCTGCTCGCCCTGGGCAGCGGACCCACCACGCTGTTCGACATCGACGAGCTGTCCGAGATGCTGCGGGTCTTCGGTACGTCGCTCACCCGCATCTGCGACGCCGCGGTCGCCACGTTCGCCCACGGCGTCGAGCGGCGACTGATCGACGCCGGCGCCACCGAGCTGACCCGGGCCAAGGCCGAGGCCGAGGGCAGCTACCAGGCCCGCAACATCCCGCTGCTGATGGGCACCATCATGCGCCACCACATGACCGCGTCGGTCCGTCGGCTGCGAGGCGCGTCGGCCGCGGCCGATTCCCCCCTTGCGTTCCGGCTGGCGGTCGGCTTCGTCGACATCGTCGGGTTCACGCCGCTGTCGGCCACGCTCGACACCCGTCAGCTCGGTGACGCCGTCTCGGCCTTCGAGAACCGGTCGTCCGACATCGTCGCCCGGGCCGGCGGTCAGGTGATCAAGCACATGGGCGACGCCATCATGTACGTCGCGGTCGACCCGATCACCGGCTGCGAGGTGGCGCTCAGCCTGGCCGAGGACTTCGCCGACCAGCGCATCGAGCCCCACGCCGGCCTCACCTACGGCGAGGTGGTCACCCGGCGAGGCGACTACTACGGGCCAACGGTCAACCTCAGCAGCCGCCTCGTCAACCATGCGGTTCCCGGCGAGATCCTGGTCAACTCCGAGATGGTCGCCGCCATCGGCGAGCAGGCCGGCTACCTCTTCACGCCGGCCGGCCGGCGCATGGTTCGGGGCTTCGCGGACCCGGTCGAGGTCCACACCCTGACGAGGGCGAGCTGACGTGGACGCCGAGCTGATCGAGCGGATCACCGCCGAGATGGCCTACGAGTTCGGGCGCACCGGACCTCCCGAGGGCTTCCCGGCGTTCCACGACATCCCGAAGGGCCGCTACCTCGACGACGAGTTCTTCGAGCTCGAGCAGCAGTACCTCTGGCCCCGCTCGTGGATCATGGTCGGCCGGGTCGAGGACGCGCCCGACCCCGGCTGCTACTTCACCAACGACGACCTCGGTGTGCCGCTGCTGATGGTCCGCGGTGCCGACGGCGTGCTCCGGGCCTTCTACAACTCGTGCCAGCACCGGGGGGCGCCGGTGGTCCGCGAGCTCACGGGCCAGGCGCGCACCCTGCGGTGTCAGTACCACTCGTGGACCTACGACATCACCGACGGCTCGCTGGTCGCCGTCCCCGACGAGCGCGACTTCGTCGGGCTCGACAAGTCCGAGCGCTGCCTGAACCAGATCCGGTGCGAGGTCTGGGACGGCTGGGTGTTCGTCAACCAGGACCCCGACGCCACGCCGCTCCACGAGTACTTCGCGCCCGCCCTCGACCAGCTCGCCGAGCTCAACGGCTGCGAGCTCCGGTTCATCACCAAGCGCAGCGAGATCGTCCCCTGCAACTGGAAGGTCACCGCCGAGGCCTTCCTCGAGGTGTACCACTTCAAGCACATCCACTCGCGAGGCCCGCTCAAGGAGTCGCTGCTCGACAACCGCGGTGCCTCGATGGGGCTGCTCCCCAACGGCTCGAGCCGGATGATCACGCCGTTCTCGCCGTCGGCCTGCGCCGCCCGCGGCATGCGCGACTGGTCCGACTTCCAGGACTTCAAGATCCCCGGCTTCCCCGACATCGAGTCGGTCAACCCGATGGTGCGGTCGACGTCGAGCGCCTACAGCCTGTTCCCCAACCTGATCACCCCGATCGCGGCCTACGGGTTCCCGTTCCTGCTGTTCTGGGCGGTCGACAAGGCCACCACCCGGCTCGACTGGATCCACTATGCCCCCAGGGACTGGGCGCCCGAGGACTGGGAGGGCGACGAGCTGCCGCCGCACTGGAAGAGGCGGATGGACGACTTCGACCTGATCATGGAGGAGGACACCGCCAACATGGGCCCCATGCAGCGGTCGCTCGAGTCGCCCGGGGTGACCGGCATCCCCCTCAACTACCAGGAGCGGCGGATCTGGCACCTCCACGAGCAGATCGACCGCACCATCGGGATCGAGCGGATACCCGAGCACCTCCGCGTCGAGCAGCTCCTCGCGCCCTACGTCGGCGACTGAGCCCGCGCTAGCCGAGCAGCTCGCCGACCGCGTGGATGACCAGGCCGGCCAGGCCGCCGACGACGGTGCCGTTGATGCGGATGAACTGGAGGTCGCGGCCGATCTGGAGCTCGATCAGCCGACCGGTCTCGACCGCGTCCCAGCGCTGCACTGTGGTCGCGATCAGGTCGGCCGCCTCGCCCCGGAGCTGGCCGGCGGCGTGACGGCTGGCGGCGACCACCCACTGCTCGAGCGTCTCCTGGGTGCGAGGGTCGTCCCGCAGCCGTCGTCCGGCGTTGGCCACGCCGCGATCGAGCCGGGTCCGCAGCGGCGCCGAGGGGTCGGCCAGCGCTTCGTCCAGCTCGGACTCGAACTGCTCCCACAGCAGCGTCGTCCACTCCCGCACCTGCGGGCGGTCGAGCAGGTCGTCGCGGATCGAGTCCAGGCGCTGCTGGAGCTCGACGTCGGTCTGGAGCCGGCTGACGAGCAGGCGCGCCTGGCGGTCGACGTGGACGCGGAAGGGATGGTCGGGGTCGTCGATGATCTGGCCGATCAGCCGGTGCACACCGCCGACGACCCGGGCGAAGATCCGGTTGTCGATCGTCTCGGGAATCCACCACGGCGACTCCTCGACGAGCCGGGCCCGCAGCAGCTCGAGGTTGGCGGCGATCAGCCGGTCGACCGCCGACAGGGCCAGATCGAGCGCGTCCTGGTGCTGGTTGGTCTCGATCGCCGCATCGAGCATGCGGGTGAGCAGCGGCGCGACCGGGGTGCTGCGGATCCGGTCGGTGATGATGCGCTCGACCGCGCCATGGACCTGCTCGTCGTCGAGCACCTCGGTGATGCCGTGGGCGATGGTGAGCAGCTCGGTGCTCACCCGTTCGGCGTTGACCGGCTCGGCGAGCCAGGCTCCGAGCCGCGCCCCGACCCGTGCGTCGCGCACCCGGTCGCCGATCAGGTCCTGGTCGAGGAAGTTCGACTGCACGAACTCGCCGAGGCTGCGCCCGATGTCGTCCTTGCGGTTGGGGATGATGGCGGTGTGGGGGATCGGGATCCGCAGCGGGTGCTTGAACAGCGCCGTCACCGCGAACCAGTCGGCGAGCCCGCCGACCATGGCCGCTTCGGCGACAGCGGCGACGTAGCCCAGCCAGCCCTCGTCGCCGACCAGACGGACGACGACGAAGGCGACGGCGGCCGCCAGCAGCAGCCCGGTCGCCCGGCCCTTCATGGTGCGCAGCTCGCGAGAGCGCGCCGGCTCGTCGACCGCGAGCGGCGGGGTGAGCGTCGTGGTGGGAGCGGCGCGGCTCGAGGCCGTCGATGGATCTGGCATCAGGGTGGAAGCTGGTTGTTTCAGACGAGCGGCGGCAGGTCGGCGAACGCCCTCTGCCGGTCCTCGGCGGCCGAGGCGGCAGTGGCGCGCCGTCCCGGTCGGACCTCGTAAGAGCCCTCGTAGGCCGGTCGCACCGTACCGGCCTCGTCGCAGAGCCACGCCATGGTCAGCCGCTCGGGCACGGCGACGGTGCTCACCGGGTCGTCGGTGCGAAACACCCGGTCCCAGAG
>JBFJYB010000044.1:0-11101 GCA_041622835.1 Acidimicrobiales bacterium
CACGAGCTGGCCGCGACGGTGGCCGAGAACGGCCCGCTCGCGGTCGAGGCCATCCTGCGCACGCTCCACGAGACCGACGGGATGACCGAGGCCGACGCGCTCGCCCACGAGTACGAGTACGGCTGGGCCGTCTTCTCCAGCAACGACGCCAAGGAAGGACCCCGGGCCTTCGCCGAGAAGCGACCGCCGAAGTTCGAGCGCCGCTGAGCTCCCACAGGCGGCGGGCGCTCCGAATCGTCCCCCGAGGAAGAAATCTACGTCGATAGCGCAGCCGCACTTCCAGCGGCGTGTGTGGCGGTGCGCGCCGACGTTTTGCCGGTCTGAGGACTACGCAGTATGTTCCCGGTCCGCCACCCTGCGCCGCCGCACGTGCTGCAATGAAGGAGACGACCTGATGAGCTTTCCGGCTGAGAACTGTGTGTACACCATCTCGAGGGTCGACCAAACCGATTTCGACGAGCCTCTCGACCGGGCAAAGCAGCTCTGCTTCGAACGTCACCCGTCGGAGCACAACTGGGTCTGGAACAGAACCTTCAACGGTGGTTTCGATCAACAGTTCAAGATCTTGACCGCCGGCACAGATTCGTTTCACATTCAGTCGGCGGTCAATGACTACTTCGTCGCAGCGTCGATGGAATCAGGCGGACTTGACGTGCTCGAGCTACAACCGCAGGGTGAGGAGAAGAAGGCGGAGTGGGGAATCGCCACGCCGACCGAGGTTGGGACGAGCCAGGACGAGACGGTCGTCAAGGCGTGGACCGCGCAGATCGAAAGCAAGATGTACCCCGGAAAGTATCTGAAGTTCTTCAAGGATCACAGCCTGACCAACGGTTGGCATGGCCGTGATCAGATCTGGCAGCTCGTCCAGAAGGACGACGCTGACACCTGGCTACTCCAAGCTCGACCAGTTCACGTCGTCGACCCGACCGACACCAACTGGAACGACTCCGGACTGACACTGGAGAAGACCGGAAAGTACTTCTGCTGGGCGCGCGGCACCGTAGAGATCGGCGCGGGCGACGAGATCATCAGCATGGCGCACGGCGTCGTTCGTGATGACAAGAGCGCACTCGAGGGAAACGACGGTGTGCTCAAGAATCGAACGAAGGAGAATCTGGTCCGACCCGATCTCACACCGTACGCAATGATCCTCAATATCGGCGACGCTACCTTTGCCCCACCGAAGAGCGTCGACCAGAACTCACCACACGGCACAATGATAGACGGCGATGGGATTCAGTTCCGGCTAGTGGACGTTGCAGGGAAGCTGCGGTTCTGGTTCAACGACACCGGGAAAGGCGATTTCAAGGACAACTCGGACCGGTTCGAGGTGGTCGTCACTCGGGAGAATTGAACGTACCGCACATCGAGGCCGCGAACCTCGTCGCCGTCGCCGACCGCCTGCATCGGCGCCGTCGACTGGATCGACGCGAGGTCGGCCTCGCCGCCGTACGGCGTGGCACCGGGTGCCTTGGCGATCACCTCGGCGAGCCCACCGACGTGGTCGCCGTGATGGTGGGTCAGCACGACGTGGCCGACATCGGACCACGACCCGCCGAGCAACTCGAGCCCACCGAGGATCGACGCAGCGCTGCCGGGACTCCGAGCTCAAGCGCCGCTGAGGTCGCGCAGGCTGCGGGTCCGAATGGACGACCGGGCCACGGCGGACGGTAGCGTCGTGGCATGACCATCCTCGAGGCATCCGACGCCGACGAGAGCGTCGACACACCCCTCGACAGCGAGGAGCATGCTCGGTTCCGGGCCCGGGTCCGTGAGTTCCTCGCCGCCCACGCCCAACCCAAGACGGCGCCGCCCGACGACGAGGACCGGACCGAGGCCGAAGAGCTGGCCGAGACCAAGCGGTTCCAGGCCGCGCTGGCCGACGCCGGGCTGGCCGGGATCACCTATCCCGTGGACTACGGCGGGCAGGGGCTCGACAAGAGCTACCAGGAGATCTACAACGCCGAGTCGGCCGCCTTCCGGCTTCCGGTCTACCCGCTCGCCATCAGCCACGGCATGTGCCTCCCGGTGCTCGACGACTACGGGACCGACGAGCAGCGCGCCCGCCATCAGGCGAGGATCATTCGCGCCGACGAGATCTGGTGCCAGATGTTCTCCGAGCCCGGCGCCGGGTCCGACGTCGCCAGCCTGCAGATGCGAGCCGAGCGCGACGGCGACCAGTGGGTCCTGAACGGGCAGAAGGTGTGGACCTCGGGCGCGCACTACTGCGACTTCGGCCTCTGCGTGGCCCGCACCGACCCGACGCTGCCCAAGCACCAGGGGTTGTCGATGTTCATCGTCGACCTGAAGGCGCCGGGGGTCGAGATCCGCCCCCTGACCCAGATCACCGGCGACAGCAACTTCAACGAGGTGTTCTTCACCGACGTCGCCATCCCGGCCAACTGGCTGGTGGGCGACCTCAACCAGGGCTGGAACGTCGCCATCGCCATGTTGATGTACGAGCGGTTCGCGCTCGGAGCCGGCGGCGTGAGCGGCGGGGGCGGCTCACGGGTCGGCGCCAAGCGCCTCGGCGCCCTGGCCCGCGCCCGTGGCCTGGGCGACGACCCGGTCATCCGCGACCGGATCGCCGACCTCTACATCCGTGAGCGGCTGCTGGGCTTCACCGGCATGCGGATCCGAGCCGCAGCGGCGGCCGGCGAGGCACCCGGCCCGGTCGCCTCCATCGCCAAGCTGGCCACCGCGCTCCTCGGTACCCAGGCTGCCAACCTGGCCATGGCCATCGTCGGCGCGTCGGGCCAGGCGTGGGATGCAGACGACGAGGCCGGCGACGACTGGGCCCGGGCCGTGGTCGGGGCACCGGCCATGGGGATCGCCGGCGGGACCAACGAGGTCCAGCGCAACATCGTCGGCGAGCGGGTGCTCGGCCTGCCCAAGGAGCCGTCGGTCGACCGGGGCGTGCCGTTCAACGAGCTGCTGGTCGGCACCCAGAAGCCCTAGGAGCCCCGTGCGGATCCAGCTCACCGACGAGCAACGAGCGCTGCAGCAGGAGCTGCGCCAGTACTTCGGCTCGCTGATGACCCCCGAGGTCAGGGAGCGCACCCGCAACGCCGACTTCGCCGAGAACCCCGACTACAAGGCCCTCATCCGCCAGATCGGGCAGGACGGCTGGCTCGGCGTCGGATGGCCCGTCGAGTACGGCGGCAAGGGCTTCACCCCCGTCGAGCAGTACATCTTCTTCAACGAGTCCCAGGCCGCCGGATGCCCCATCCCCTTCCTCACCACCAACACGGTCGGGCCGACCATCCGCCAGTTCGGCACGCCCGAGCAGAAGGACCACTTCCTCCCGAGGATCCTCGCCGGCGAGGTGCACTTCTCGATCGGATACAGCGAGCCCGACGCCGGGACCGACCTCGCCTCGCTGAAGACCCGGGCGGTGCGAGACGGCGACGAGTGGGTCATCAACGGCCAGAAGCTGTACACGAGCCTGGCCTACAACGCCGACTACGTCTGGCTGGCGGCCCGCACCGACCCCGACGCCAGGCCCCACAAGGGAATATCGATCTTCCTCGTCCCCACCGACAGCCCCGGGTTCTCGATCCAGCCGTTCGAGACGTTCGGACCGGCCGACACGACCGCCACGTTCTACGACGACGTGCGGGTACCCGACGCCGCGCTGGTCGGCGAGCTCCACGGCGGGTGGGGGCTGATCACGAACCAGCTGAACCACGAGCGGGTGTCGTTGTTCGCCGCCGGCCGGCTGTCCAACCTGGTCGACGACGCCATCGCCTGGGCCCGCGACACCAAGCTGGCCGACGGGCGCCGGGTCGTCGACCAGGAGTGGGTGCAGGTCAAGCTGGCCGAGTGCCGGGCCCTGGTGCGCTACCTCGAGCTGCTCAACTGGAAGGTCGCCCACGACAACACCGTCGGCCAGATGAGCCCGGCCGACGCGTCCGCGATCAAGGTGCACGGCTCCGAGTCGATGCACTCCATCTACGTCGCCCTGACCGAGGTGGTCGGCGCCTCGGGGCATCTGCGCGAGGGCTCCCCCGGTGCCGAGTTCTCGCACCAGATCGAGTCCAGCTACCGCACGGTGTGGGTGCTGACCTTCGGCGGGGGGACCAACGAGATCCAGCGCGACATCATCGGCATGGTCGGCCTGGGTCTGCCGCGCGAACGGCGCAGGAAGTAGCCGGCATGGACTTCGGGCTCGACGAGGCGCAACAGGCGGTGGCCGACCTGGCCTCGCAGATCCTGCGGGACACGATCACGCCCGAGCGGTTGGCCGAGATCGAGTCCGGCGACGAGTGGTTCGACCGCGGCACGTGGTCGGCGCTGGCCCGGGCCGGGCTGGTGGGCATCGCCCTGTCCGAGGATGTCGGCGGGGGCGGGCTCGACCTCGTGGCCCTCGGCCTCGTGCTCCGCGCGCAAGGGGCCACGGTCGCGCCGGTGCCCCTGCTGCCCACCGGGCTGGCTGCACTCGCCGTCGACCGGTTCGGGTCCCCGGCCCAGCGAACCCGCCTCCTGCCCCGCGTGGCCGCCGGCGAGACCGTGCTGTCGATCGCCATCCAGGAGCCCCACGACGATCGCACGAGACAGCCGTCCTCCGAGGTCGCCGACGGGCACCTCACCGGCCAGAAGGCGGTGGTCGAGTTCGCCGAGCACGCCGACCGTCTCGTCGTCACCGCGCGCGCCGACACCGGATCCGGCCTGTTCCTGGTCGATCCGACCGGCCCGGGGGTGACCATGACCGCCGGCCTCTCGACCCGGCTCGAGCCGGTTCACCACGTCGACTTCGAGGCCGCCCCCGTCGAGGCGCTGGGCCCGGCCGACGGCACGGCGGTCGGCTGGCTCGTCGACCGGGTCGTGGCGGCGCTGGCTGCCACCCAGCTCGGCGTCGCCGAGGAGGCGCTGCGGATGACCGCGGCCTACACGTCGAGCCGCGAGCAGTTCGGCCGGCCCATCGCCACCTTCCAGGCCGTGACCCAGCGGCTCGCCGACCAGTACGTCAACGTGGTCGGCATCGAGCTCACGACGCTCGCCGCCCTGTGGCTGCTGGCCGACGACCAGGACGCAGCCGAGGACGTCCGTATCGCCAAGTACTGGGCGTCGCAGCGGGCCACCGAGGTCGCCCACGCGACCCAGCACTGCCACGGCGGCATGGGCGTGAGCGTCGAGTACCCCCTGCACCGCTACACGCTGTGGAACAAGCACCTCGCCACGTCGCTGGGCGCCGGAACCCAGCAGCTCCGCGAGCTGGGCGCCGCGCTGGCGTCGGCGTAGATCATGGACACGATCGACCAGAGGACCGCGGTGATCACCGGGGCGGCCAGCGGGATGGGGCTCGCGTTCGCCCGGCGCTTCGCACGCGAGGGGGCCAACGTCGTGCTCGCCGACGTCGAGGCCGGTGCCCTCGATCTGGCGGTCGACCAGCTCCGGTCGGCGGGGGCCGAGGTCCTCGGCGTCCGGACCGACGTGAGCCGCGCCGACGAGGTCGAGGCGCTCGCCGCCACCGCCATCGAGCACTACGGCCGGGTCAACGTGGTCTGCAACAACGCCGGCGTCGCGGCCGGCGGGCCGATCTGGGAGCTGACGCTCAGCGACTGGGAGTGGACGCTCGGTGTGAACCTGTGGGGGGTCATCCACGGGATCCGGTCCTTCGTCCCGCACCTGATCGAGCACGGCGACGCCCACGTCGTGAACACGGCCTCGATCGCCGGGCACCTCTCGTATCCGTACATGGGCGCCTACAACGCGTCCAAGCATGCGGTGGTCACCATCTCCGAGACGCTCCACCACGAGCTGCAGATGGCCGGTTCGTCGGTGGGCGTCAGCGTGCTGTGCCCCGGCCTGGTCAACACCGGCATCCTCGACTCGGACCGGAACCGGCCCGAGCGGCTCCAGCGACCACTCGACGAGCCCGATCCCACCGAGGAGATGGAAGCCATGCGTGCCGCCATCCACGAGGTCTACGAGCAGGCGCTCGACCCGGCCGTCGTCGCCGACCAGGTGCTCGACGCCATCCTCGAGAACCGCTTCTACGTGTTCACCGATCACGACTTCGACGAGGCCATGGCCATCCGCCACGCCGACATCGACCAGCGACGCCAGCCCACCTCTCGCGGCACGCTGCTGGACTGATGGCGTTGGGCTGACGGTGCACGAGTTCGACCTCATCGTCATCGGAGCCGGCAGCGGCAACACCATCCTCACGCCCGAGCTCGACGACTGGCGGGTCGCCATGGTCGAGCGGGGCGAGTTCGGTGGCACCTGCCTCAACCGGGGCTGCATCCCCTCGAAGATGCTCGTCTACGCGGCCGACGTCGTGATGCAGGCCCGCCACGCTGCCGATCTCGGCGTCGACGTGACCGTCGACGGGACGCGCTGGTCCGACATCGTCGACCGCGTCTTCGGCCGCATCGACCCGATCGCCCAGGGCGGCGAGGACTACCGGGTGGGCCTCGACAACGTGACCGTGTTCAAGGGCGAGGCACGCTTCGTCGAGGACAAGATCGTCGAGGTCGGCCAGGTCGGCCTGACCGCCGAGCGGATCGTCATCGCGGCCGGCGCCCGACCGTTCGTCCCTCCGATCGCCGGCCTCGACCAGGTCGGCTATCACACGTCGGACACGGTCATGCGGCTGCCCGAGGTGCCGGGACGGCTCGCGATCCTCGGCGGCGGCTACATCGCCACCGAGATGGCTCACGTCTTCGAGGCCATGGGCTCGGCCGTCACCGTGATCACCCGGCGCGACACCCTGCTGCGCGACGAGGACGAGGACGTCAGCCGGCACTTCACCGACGTGGTGAAGGACCGGTTCGACGTGCGCTTCGACACGATGGTCGGCTCGTGCGAGCAGATGGACGGCAAGCTGACCCTCGAGCTCAGCATCGCCGGCCATCCTCGAACCGAGCAGTTCGACGCCTTGCTGGTCGCCACCGGCCGGGTGCCGAACAGCGACCAGCTCGGCTTGGCCGCCACCTCGATCGCGGTCGACGACGACGGCTACGTGGTCACCGACGAGCATCTCGAGACGACCGTCCCTGGCGTGTACGCGCTGGGCGACATCCGCAACCCCGATCAGCTCAAGCACACTGCCAACGCCGAGGCCCGGGTCGTCGCCCACAACCTGGCGCACCCCGACCATCCGCGGGTGGTCGACCTGTGGCCCACTCCCCACGCCGTCTTCTCCTACCCGCAGGTCGCCAGCGTCGGGCTGACCGGTCAGGCCGTCCGCCAGGCCGGGCTGCCCTACACCGCCGCGGTGCGCCCCTACTCCGACACGGCCTACGGCTGGGCCATGGAGGACACCACCGGCTTGTGCAAGGTGATCGCCCACGCCGAGAGCCGCCAGCTGCTGGGCGCCCACATCGTGGGCCCGCAGGCATCCACGCTCGTGCAGCAGCTCATCCAGGGGATGCGGTTCGGCCAGACCGTCGACCAGATGGCCGCCGAGCAGCTGTACATCCACCCGGCGCTGAGCGAGGTGGTCGAGCAGGCCCTGCTCGACCTGTAGGGGCCGCTCAGGGCAGATCGGCGAAGCGCCCGTCGGCACCGGGCACGACGGCCCGCGCCGACACCACCGCGTCGAGGCCGATGGGCGAGTAGACGTGCGGGAACAGGTCGCGGCACCCGCCGCGGCCGGGCTCCCAGACGAGCGCCGGGCCGAGCGCGCCGGCGTCGATCTCCAGGAGCACCAGGTCCCGCCGGCCCCGGTAGTAGCGGTTGGCGGTGGCCGCGACCTGTCCGGCGGTCGAGCAGTGCACGAAGCCCTCGGTGGCGAAGTCGGCGGGGGCGTAGCCCTCGCCGGTGCGTTGCGCCCGCTCCCACTGCGTGTCGGCGGCCAGGTGGAAGATCCGGCTGCCGGTCACGTGACGACGGCGCCCGTCGCCACCTCGCGGGCCCACCGGTAGTCGGTCTTGCCGTTGGGGCTGCGCTCGATCCTCGGCACCCGGACGAGGTGCTTGGGGAGCTTGTACCCGGAGAGGTGCTGGCGGGCGTGGCCGAGGATCTCGTCGTCGCCCACCTCGGAGCCCGGGGCCAGCTCGACCACTGCGGTGACGGCCTCCCCCCACCGCTCGTCGGGAATGCCGACCACGTTGCAGTCGACGACGTCGGGGTGCTCCTTCAGCGTCTCCTCGACCTCTTCGGGGTAGACCTTCTCGCCGCCGGTGTTGATGCACTGCGAGCCCCGCCCCAGCAAGGTGATCGTGCCGTCGGCCTCGACCGTCGCCCAGTCTCCCGCCACCGACCAGCGCCGGCCCTCGAGCTCCCGGTAGGTGGCGGCGGTCTTCTCCGGGTCCTTGTAGTAGCCGAGCGGGAGCGGGCCGCCCACCGCCAGCAGGCCGCGCTCCCCCGATCCCGGGGCGACGGGCCGGCCGTCCTCGGTGAACACCCTGGCGTTCTCCGACAGGCGGAACCGGGCCGTCTTGGGACGTTCGTCCCCCCGACTGACGTTGACGCCGATGCCGACCGCCTCGCTGGACCCCAGCGTGTCGACGAGGGTCAGGTCGGGCCTGTGGGCGAGCAGCGCATCCTTGACGGGAGCCGACCACATGACGCCCGACGACAGCACGACGCGAACCGACGAGAGGTCGTAGGGCCGTCCGGCGGCTGCCGCCGCGTCGAGGGCGTCGACCATGGGGCGGGCGAAGACGTCGCCGACGATCACCAGGTTCGTGACCCGCTCGGTCTCGACGGTCCGCCACAGGGCGTCGGCGTCGAACGAGCGACCGGGCAGCAACACGACGCAACCGCCCTGGGTCAGGGTGGTCAGCGAGGTGAGGCCGGCGGTGCCGTGGATCAGCGGCGCCCCGGTGAGCAGCCGGGTCACCTTGCCTCGCCGGTGGATCTCGCGAGCGTGCGCGGCCGCCTCATCCGGGCTCTGCGGCACCGGCAGCCGTAGCCCCCGGAAGTTCACCTCCATAGTGCCGAGCAACGACCGGTGGGGCCACATGACCGCCTTCGGCATCCCGGTGGTCCCACCGGTGTAGAGGAACCAGAGGTCGTCCCCGGACCGCTCGGTCGGCTCGAGCGGATCGTGGCCGCCCACCACGTCCTCGAAGGCCAGCGCCCACTCCGGGCGCTCGCCGCCGACCTGAACGGCGGCCCGGACCGTCGGGACGTCCGACAGGACCTGGCGGACCCGATCGGCCAGGTCGACGTCGAAGAACACGATCTCGGCGTCGGAGTTGTCGAGCAGGTACCGCAGCTCGTCGGCGGTGTACCGGTAGTTGACGTTGCAGGGCACGGCCCGACACTTGAGGGTGGCGTACTGGGCCTCGATGTACTCGACGCCGTTGTGGAGGTAGAAGGCGATCTTGGCTCCGGCCCCGATCCCGTGGGCGGCCAGTCCCGACGCCAGCCGTCCGGCCCGATCGTCGAGCTCGGACCAGCTGCGGCGCCGCTCCCCGCAGACCACCGCGTCAGCGTCGGGGATGGCCGCCGCGATCGCCTCCCACGCGTCGGCCAGGTTCATGGTCACCCGCCCAGCCTCGCGACGCCCCCCACCCCCCACCAAATCCCCGCCTCTCCCCCGCTTCTCTGACTGCGGAGGCCCCATACGAGCGGCCTCACCAGTCAGAGATCCACGAGTAGCATCCCGGCCGTGGCTGACAGCGCCGCCGGCGGGATCTCCCGGCTCGTCCATCTTCCGGAGGGCCTCGACGAGCTTCCCGACCTCACCGAGGCGGGCTCGTTGCCGGCGAGCTGGCGGGAACGGGCCGGCCGCGATCCCGACCATCCGTGCCTGCACGACGAGGCCGAGGGCTGGATCACCCGCGGCGAGCTGGGCCGACGATCGGCCGCGACCGCCGGGCGCCTCTACGGCACCGGCCTGCGCAAGGGCGACCGCGTGCTGCTCGGGGCGCCCACGTCGATTGCGCTCGCCGTCGTGCACGTCGCCTGTCTGCGGCTCGGACTGGTTTCGGTCCCGGTCAACACCTCCTACCGGGAGCCGGAGCTGCAGCACGTGCTGACCGACGCCGACCCTCGGGCGGTCGTGTTCGACGATCCCGAATGGCGGCGGTGCGCGGCCCAGCTGGCACCCGGCGCCCAGCGGCTGACCACCAGGGTGGACCTGCCCGACGGCGAGGCGCCGAGCCTCGACACGGTCGACCCCGGCGACCCGGCGGTGCTGGCCTACACCTCGGGGACGACCGGCCGGTCGAAGGCTGCGGTGCTCACCCACGCGAACCTGCTGGCCGGCGCCGAGGCGCTCCGGCTCGCATGGCGATGGTCCCCCACCGACCGGCTCGTCCTCTCCCTCCCCCTGTTCCACATGCACGGGCTCGGCGTCGGCCTCCACGGCACGCTGCACGCCGGCGGCTCGGCCGTCCTGCACGAGCGGTTCGACCCGGCGCGCGTCCTCGACGCCATCGACACCCACGAGGCGACCCTGCTGTTCGGTGTGCCGACCATGTACTCCCGGCTGGCCAACGCCGCGGGCGCCGACCGACTTGCGCGGCTCCGGCTGTGCGTGGCCGGTTCGGCCCCGATGTCGGTCGAGCTGCACGAGCGGATTCGGGCCTTCACCGGCGAGACGGTCCTCGAGCGCTACGGCATGACCGAGACGGTCATGCTGACCTCCAACCCCCACGACGGCGAGAGGCGGCCCGGAACCGTCGGGGTGCCCTTGCCGGGCGTCGAGCTGCGGCTCGACGAGGCCGGCGAGGTGCTGGTGCGAGGCCCCAACGTGTTCGCTCGCTACTGGCGCCAACCCGACGCCACCCGGGACGCCTTCGACGACGGCTGGTTCCACACCGGCGACATCGGCGAGCTCGACGACGCCGGCTACCTGCGGCTCGTCGGTAGGGCCACCGAGCTGATCATCACCGGCGGCTACAACGTGTACCCCCGCGAGGTCGAGGACGCGATCACCGAGCTCCCCGACGTGGCCGAGGCGGCCGTCGCCGGTCAGCCGTCGGAGGAGTGGGGGGAGGAGGTGGCCGCCTACCTCGTGCTCGAACCCGGCGCCGAGCGCGCCGAGGTCGCGTCCGACCGTCTCCGCGACCGCCTCGCCGACCGGCTCGCGCCCTACAAGCTTCCCCGCCGGGTCGAGGTGGTCGAGCGGCTCCCGAGGAACGCCATGGGCAAGCTCGAGCGTCACCGGCTCGGTCAGGGGTCGACCGGGCGGCGCCGAACC
>JBFJYB010000045.1:0-10997 GCA_041622835.1 Acidimicrobiales bacterium
GGTCGACCTGGCCGTGCGCGAGGAGTGCGACTTCATCGTCAAGGGCCTGCGCGCCGTCTCCGACTTCGAGAGCGAGCTCCAGATGGCGCAGATGAACAAGGCGGTCTCGGGCGTCGAGACCATGTTCATCCCTTCGGCGTCGAGCCATTCGTTCGTCGCCTCGAAGCTGATCCGCGAGATCGCCCGCTTCGGCGGCAACGTCGACTCGATGGTGCCTCGGCCGGTGGCCAAGCGGTTGGCTGAGCGGTTCGGCGACGTGGGGAGGGAGAGTTGAGCTACTCCGAGCCCCCCGACGTGACCCCGGGTGCGGTGGCCTCCACCCCTCCGACGCCCGCGCCCCAGTACGAGGCGCCGCAGGTCGAGGCCGAGCTCCGCAAGGTGATCGATCTCATCGAGGCGGCCCGGCCCATGCCGCTGTCTTCGTCGTCGATCATCAACAAGGAGGAGGTGCTCGAGCTGCTCAAGGACACGCTCGCCCGCCTTCCCGACGAGCTGCGCGCCGCCCGCTGGTTGCTCAAGGAGCGCGAGGAGTTCCTGGCCCGGGTGCGCCGCGAGGGCGAGGACATTCTCGAGCTCGGTCGGTCCCGGGCCGAGCGGATGGTGCAGCGCACCGAGGTCGTCAAGGCGGCCGACGCCCGAGCCCGCCAGATCGTCGAGGCGGCCGAGGACGAGGCCCGCCGGGTCCGCCTCGAGGCCGAGGACTACTGCGACCAGAAGCTCGGCAGCTTCGAGATCGTCCTCGAGAAGACGTTGCAGGTCGTGCAGTCGGGGCGGGTCAAGCTGCAGGGCAACCCGCTCCACCAGATCACGACCGAACCGCCGCGTGGTGCCGACGGCATGCCCGAGGCCGGCGCCGAGGACCGCCCCGGCGGGTTCTTCGACCAGGACGTCAGCGAGCGGTGACCCTCCGCGTCGACGTCGAGCGGCTGCTGCGCCGGTCGGGCCAGCGGCGTGAGGTGAGCGGCCGTCACACCGTGCGCGACCTGGCGCTCGTCGCGGGCCACGTGCCCGACGGGGCGGTCGACGTCGACCTCGAGCTCGAGGCGGTGGGCGCCGAGGTGGTGGTCACCGGCACCGCTTCGGCCACGTGGCTGCTCGAGTGCCGTCGCTGTCTCGGCCCGGTGCCGCTGCCGGCGACCGTCGAGCTGCGCGAGATCTTCGCCCGCGAGCCGGTCGCCGGCGAGACCTACCCGCTCGGCGACGACGACACCGTCGACCTCGAGCCGGTCGTGCGCGAGGCGCTGATGCTCGAGCCCCCGGTTGCGCCGCTGTGCGAGGAGAACTGCACCGGCCCCGCGCCCGAGCGCTACCCGACCGGGGCCGACGCCCGGCCGGAGGCGGCCGACGACGACGCCGAACGCCCGCCCGACCCTCGCTGGGCCGCCCTCGACCAGCTCAGCTTCGACTAGCCCGGCCGGTTCGGCGACGCCCACCGGTAGCATGTAGCGCTTCCGCGGAGCGCCCGTGGAGCCCCGAGACGAGATCCCCGAGACGACGACATGGCTGTCCCGAAGAAGAAGACCTCCAAGGCCAAGACGCGCAGCCGCCGAGCCTCGGCGTGGCGGCTCGAGACGCCGGCGCGCGGCTCGTGCCCGCGGTGTGGCTCGGCCAAGCGGCCCCATCGGGTGTGCGGCGTCTGCGGCTGGTACGCCGGCCGCGAAGCGGTCGAGATCGACTGACCCCGTACCCCGTCTGACCATGCTCCCGGTCGCAGTCGACGCGATGGGCGGCGACCGTGCCCCGGACGAGATCGTCGCCGGCGCCCGTCTGGCGGCCGAGGCCGGCATCGACGTGGTCCTCGTGGGTCGGCCCGACGAGCTCGAGGACGTCGGCGACCTGCCGGTGCTGCCCGCGTCGCAGGTGATCGCCATGGACGCCGATCCCGGCTCGAGCGTCCGGACCATGAAGGACTCGTCGCTGGTGCGCGCCGCCGAGGCGGTGCGCGACGGCACCGCGTCGGCGATGGTCAGCGCCGGGAACACCGGCGCCACCATGGCCAGCGCGCTGCTGCGGATGGGGCGGGTCAAGGGGATCCAACGGCCGGCGATCGCCGCCCCGCTGCCGGTGCCGGGCGGCGCCCACCCGAACGTGCTGCTCGACTGTGGCGCCAATGCCGAGGTGCAGCCCGAGTGGCTGCTCCAGTTCGCCATGATGGGCGCGGTGTACTCCCGTGACCGGTTCTCCGTCGAGCGGCCCCGCGTCGGCCTGCTGTCGATCGGCGAGGAGGCCGGCAAGGGGTCGGCGCTGGTGAAGGAGGCCTACGAGCTACTGGTCGACCCGGTGTGGCAGGAGGCGGCCGGCGCCGAGTTCGTCGGCAACGTGGAGGGTCGCGACCTGCTCACCGAGGAGGCCGACGTCTTCGTGGCCGACGGGTTCTCGGGCAACGTCGCCCTGAAGACGGCCGAGGGCGTCGCCCGGACCATCGTCTCGGCGCTGCTCAGCGCGTTCGACTCCTCCGACGACGCCCGACGTGGGGCCGAGCTGCTCACCCCGGCGCTGGCGCCGCTGTACCGCGACATGGACCCGGACACCGTCGGTGGCGCCATCTTGTTGGGGGTGCGCGGCGTGTGCGTCATCAGCCACGGTTCGTCGGGCTCGGGAGCCATCCTGAACGCCATCCGCGTGGCGGCCGACATGGTCGAGGCCGACATGGTCGGCCACGTCACCGCCGTGGCTCGCGCCTGAGCTGGGCCTTCCCTCGGGACCGCCCGTTCACAAGCGAACAAGCGCGGCCGTCGGTACACTGCGAGGCCAGGCTGCCGCCAGGTGGCTCGGGGAGACTCAGGAGAGATCGCGTGCCCGCTGAGACCCACATGGAACAGGGTCCTCTCGACCGTCAGGGCGTCCTGGCGATCGTGAGGGACCGTCTGGCCGACATCCTCGAGATCGAGCCGTCCAGCATCGGCGAGGGGGACTCGTTCTTCGACGACCTCGATGCCGACTCGCTGGCGCTGATCGAGCTGGTCGAGGGCCTGGAAGAGGAGCTGGGCGAGCGAACGGTCGGGTTCCGCATCGACGACGACGACCTCGAAGACCTGAAGACGGTGCGTGATGCCGTCGACTACGTCCACGCTCGGCTGGATCCCTGACCTCGTCGACCGCGCTCACGTCACTCGCCGACCGGCTCGGTCATCGGTTCGCCGACGAGGCCATCCTCGTCGAGTCGGTGACGCACCGCTCCTGGTGCGCCGAGAACCCCGACTCGGTGTCCAACGAGCGGCTCGAGTTCCTGGGAGATGCCGTGCTCGGCCTGGCCGTGACCGAGCACGCCTACGTCGCCCACCCCTCGCTGAGCGAGGGGGAGCTGGCCAAGGTGCGCGCCGCCGTCGTGAACGCCGCGACCCTCGCCGAGCTGGCCGACGAGCTCGAGCTCGGCGCCGCGCTGCGCCTCGGCAAGGGTGAGGAGGCGAGTGGCGGGCGGCAGAAGCAGTCGATCCTGGCCGACGCGCTCGAGGCGGTCATCGGTGCCCTGCATTCCGACGGCGGCTGGCTGGTCGCCCGCGAGTTCGTGATCGGCATGCTCGAGTCGCGCATCGCCGAGGCGGCCGACGTCCCGGGCAGCCGCGACCACAAGACCCTGCTCCAGGAGCTTGCCGTGCACCGCTACGGCTCGCTGCCCTACTACGAGGTCCACGACGTGGGCCCCGATCACGAGAAGCGGTTCTTCGCCACGGTCCGGATCGAGGCAGCCGAGGCCGGGCGAGGTGAGGGCCGGTCGAAGAAGGAGGCCGAGCAGGCCGCGGCCGCCGCGGCGTGGGCGTCGCTGGCCGGCAGCGGCAACGGCGACGAGAGCGACGCCGCATGACCGAGCTGCCCGAGGTCGAGACGATCCACCGCGACCTGGAGCGCGAGGTGGTGGGCAAGCGGGTCAAGACCGTCGACGTCCACCTGGTGAAGGCGGTGTCGCGCTCCGGCAACAAGACGAAGTTCGCCGCCGCGCTCGACGCGGCCAAGATCACCGCCGTCGACCGGCGCGGGCTGTGGCTGCTCGCCACGCTCGACAACGACTTCACCCTGGTGATCCACCTGGGACGGACCGGCCGGCTGCTGCGTACCCCCAACAAGGCGCCGCTCGAGAAGAAGACGGTCGTGGTGATCGGCTTCACCCAGTCGGGCCAGCTCCGGCTGATCGACGAGTCGAGCTCGGCCCAGGCCTTCGCCGTGCCGAGCGCCGATCTCGAGGAGGAGGTCCCCGAGCTCGGGGCGCTGGGCCTCGACCCGATCGAGGAGCCCATCTCGTGGGTCCGGTTCGGCGAGATGCTGCTCACCCACAAGCTGAAGCTGAAGTCCCTGCTCACCGACGACTCGATCATCACCGGCATCGGCGACGTCTACTCCGACGAGATCCTGTTCAACGCCGGGCTCCGATACGACCGGCTCTCGGACTCCCTCTCGACCCAGGAGTACCGGCGCTTCTACCGCGCCCTCGTGGAGACGCTGCACGACGCGGTCAAGTACCGCGGCTCGACCCTCGAGGACAACGGCTTCGTCGACCTGTTCGGGAAGCCCGGCTCCTACCAGGACCATCACAACGTGTTCCGCAAGGACGGCGAGCTCAGCCCCCGCTCGCGCCGACCCATCGTCAAGGCCAAGTTCGGCAAGGGCTGGACCTACTACTGCGAGCAGTCCCAGGTCTGAGCCAGGTCTGATTCCCGGGCCCGCCGGCGCCCTGGCTCGCCGGCCCCGAGGGTGCACCAATCCCCTGGTCAGGTTGGTTACATTCCTTCTGCCGTGTTCCTCAGGTCGATCACCCTCAAGGGCTTCAAGTCGTTCGCCGACCGCACGACCCTCGACCTCGAGCCCGGCGTGACCGTCGTCGTCGGCCCCAACGGCAGCGGCAAGTCCAACGTGGTCGACGCCATCGCGTGGGTGCTCGGCGCGCAGGCGCCCTCGGCGGTCCGCTCCCAGAAGATGGAAGACGTCATCTTCGCCGGCACCCAGTCGCGCCCGGCGCTCGGGCGGGCCGAGGTCAGCCTGACCATCGACAACTCGGCCCGGATGCTGCCCATCGACTTCGAGGAGGTGACCCTCACCCGGACCCTGTTCCGCAGCGGCGACAGCGAGTACGCCATCAACCGCGTGCCGTGCCGGCTGCTCGACATCCAGGAGCTGCTGTCCGACACCGGCGTCGGCCGGCAGCAACACGTCATCGTCTCGCAGGGCCAGATCGACGCGGTGCTCAACGCCAGGCCCGAGGAGCGGCGGGCGATCGTCGAGGAGGCGGCCGGGGTGCTGAAGTTCCGCCGTCGCAAGGAGAAGGCCGAGCGTCGGCTGGCCGCGACCGAGGCCAACCTGACCCGGCTCAACGACCTGGTGCGCGAGGTTCGCCGGCAGCTGCGGCCCCTCGAGCGTCAGGCCGAGGCCGCCCGCCGCCACGGGGCGCTGGTCGACGAGCTGACCGCGCTGCGGGTCCACCTCGCCGGTCGCGAGGTCGCGAGCCTGCGGACCCGTCTCGACGAGAACCGGGCCGCGCACGGCGAGCTGTCGAGGTCCGACTCCGAGCTCACGTCCCGCCTCGCCGAGCTCGACGCGGGGGTGCTGGCCGCCGAGGCCCAGCTCGCCGCGACCGGCGGCCACGACACGAGCGACTCCCTGGTGAAGTACGAGGCTCTGCGGGAGCGTTCCCGCGGCACGGCCAACCTGCTGGCCGAACGGATCCGCGGCCTCGAACGCGAGCGCGAGTCGAACGTCGACGCCGACGTCCTGGCCGCCCTCGAGTCGGAGGCGGCCGGCCTGGCGCGCGAGCTCGAGAGCGTCGAGGAGGCGACCGCCAACCTCCGGCCCGACACCGAGCGCCTGCGCCAGGCCGAGCGGGAGCTGGCCGACGATCGGGCGCGCTTCGAGGAGGAGTGGGGTGAGGGGATCCCGAGCCCGAGCGGCGCGGCCGCCGAGGTGCGGGGCGAGCTGGGTGCCCTCGTCCAGGCGGTCGAGCGGGCCGAGGCGGCCCGATCCCGGCTCGGCGAGCGCGCCGCCGAGCTCGACGCCGAGCTCGACGCGGTGCAGGCACGGAAACAGGCCGCCGACCAGCGGCTGCACGAGGCCCGGTCGAACGAGCCCTCCCTGGCCGAGGCGGCTGCCGAGGCCGAGCGCTCCACGCGTGAAGCGCAGGCCGCCCTCGAACAGGTGGAGGTCGTGCTGGTCGAGGCCGAGCGCGACCGGGGGGCGTGGACGGCGCGGGCCGACGCTCTCGCGCTGGCCCTGGACGAGGCGCGCGCCCGTTCGGGGGCCGAGGATCTCGACGGCCTCGACGGCGTCGTGGGCACCCTGCTCGAGCTGGTCGACATCGACCCCGGGTGGGAGGCGGCCTTCGAGGCCGCCGCGGGCGACGCGGTCGCCGCGGTCGTCGTCGCCGACCCGGCCGTCGCGCGCCGCGCCGTCGAGATGCTCAGGGGCGGCGATGCCTCCGGTGCGGTCCTCGCGCTCGGAGCCGCGCCGCTCGGTCCCATCGGGCCGACGATCGGTGCCCGGCTCCGGGCCCACGTCCGCAGCTCGGTCGACGGCGTCGAGCTGCTGCTCGACTCCCTGATCGGCTCGGCCTGCGCCTTCGACAGCTGGCCCGAAGCCCTCGACGCTGCGCTGGCCAACCCCACCGCGCTGATCGTCACCCGCGAGGGCGACCGGTTCGGCTCGACCGGCTGGCGGGTCGGCGTCCCCCGCGCCGGTGCCACCGGCGCCGCCCTCGAGGAGGCCATCCGCCGGGCCGAGGAGGCGATCGCCGCGGTCGACGCCGCCCAGCTCGACGTCGACCGGCAGCGCGCCGCGCTCGAGGAGGCGAGCCGCGCCCGCGACGAGGCTGCGGACCGGCTCGCCGACGCCCGCTCGGCCATCGAGGCCGCCACGACCGAGGTCGCGACCGCCGAGCGGGGTCGCCGCGAGCTCGTCGTCGAGATCGAGGGGGTCCGGCGTCACCTCGACGAGCTCGGCGACCGGCTCGAACGCGACCAGGCCAGGTCGGCCGAGCTCGATGCGCTGCTCCCGGCCCTCGAGGCCGACGACGCCGAGGTGGTCGAGCGAGGCCGCCAGCTGAGCCTGTTCCGCTCACGGCTCGAACAGCGCGCCGGCACGCTGGCCGCCCTCCGCACCGATCTCGAGGTCAAGTCGGCCGGGATCGACGAGCGCCGCCAGCTGCTCGCGTCCCGGCTGGGTGAGGTCGACGAGCGCCTGGCTCGCCACTCCGAGGCGCGCGACGGGATCGAGGCGCGACGGGTCGACGTCGAACGCAAGCTCGACGTGACGCGTCGGTTGGCTGCGCTGGTCGAGTCGCGAATGGCGGTGATCGACCGCGAGCTCGGCGCCCTCCGGGAGGCCCGCCGCCGCCAGTCCGACGAGGCCCGTGAGGTGGCACAGCGGCTCGACGGGCTCCGGGCCGAGCGGTCGACGCGGGAGACCGAGCTCCGAAAGGGCCGCGACGACCTCCAGCGGGTCGAGGTGGAGCGGGCCGAGGTCGAGCTGAGGCTCGAGACGGCGGTCGAGGCCCTGCGACGCGACTTCGACTGCGACCCGGCCCGCGCCATGGCCACCGACTGTCCCGAGCTGGCCGACGGCGTCACCCCCGCCGGACGAGCGAGAGAGCTCGAGCGCGAGCTGCGGCTCATGGGGCCGATCAACCCCCTCGCCCTGGAGGAGTACGACGGGCTGCGGGAGCGCCACGACTTCCTCCAGCAGCAGCTCGACGACGTCAAGCGCACGCGACGTGAGCTGGGCAAGGTGATCCGGGCCGTCGACGAGGAGATCGTCAACGTCTTCGCCGCGGCCTACGCCGATGTCGCCGACAACTTCCAGAAGCTCTTCGGCACGCTGTTTCCCGGCGGCGCCGGCAAGCTGATGCTCACCCGGCCCGACAACCTGCTCGAGACCGGCATCGAGATCGAGGCCAAGCCGTCGGGCAAGAACGTCAAGAAGCTGTCGCTGCTGTCGGGCGGCGAGCGCTCGCTCACCGCGCTGGCGTTCCTCTTCGCAGTGTTCCGCAGCCGACCCTCGCCGTTCTACGTGATGGACGAGGTCGAGGCCGCCCTCGACGACGTGAACCTCCACCGGTTCCTGGGGCTGGTCCACGAGTTCCAGGCCGAGGCCCAGCTGATCATCGTCAGCCACCAGAAGCGCACGATGGAGGCGGCCGACTGCCTCTACGGCGTCACCATGAAGCCGGGCGGGTCGTCGGCCCTCGTCGGCGAACGAGTAGGCGCCGACGCCTGACCGACAAATCCCTGGATCTGTGACCGGTTGTGGCGCGCCCGCGCGCCCCGAGCGGTCGAGAATGCAGGGTGTGGTAGGTCGTCAGGGGAGGCGGGAGAACCAGAGGAGGCTGGTGGCGGCGGTGGCCAGCAGCAGGATCAGGGCGGCGGTGACGAACCAGAGCACGATCTCGCGCTGCTCGTCCTCGAACCCGACCGCCGAGCCGATGTCGGAGTAGACCACCTCGAGCTCCTCGGTGCTGGCCGCCGAGAAGAACTGCCCGCCGGTCCCCTCGGCGATGCCTTGCAGGGCGGTCTGGTCGACGGGCACCGGCACGATGCCCTCGCCCTCGATCTCGATGAAGCCCTGATCGGTCCCGAACGCGATGGTGGACACCGGTACTCCGGCGTCGCGGGCCGCGACGACGGCGTCGGCATCGGGGCGCCCGACGGTCGTGAAGCCGTCGGACATCAGCACGATCCGCGCCGGCGGCGCCGAGCCGGTCTCGTCGGGCAGCACCGCGTCGATGGCGTCGAGGCTGGCGAAGATCGCCTCGCCGATCGCCGTGGCCTCGTCGAGCTCCAGGCCGGCGATCTGCTGCTGCACCCGTTCGTGGTCGGTGGTGGGCGGGACCCGGACGGTGGCGATCCCGTTGAAGCTGACCAGGCCGACGTTCAGCCGGTCGGGGAGGGCCTCCAGGAACGCGGCGGCGGCCTCCTTCGCCCCCTCGATCCTCGACGGGTCGACGTCGGTCGCGTCCATCGACAGCGACGTGTCGATGGCCATGATGACCGTGGCCCGCTCGCGCGGGACCCGCTCGTCGCGCGCCGGCCGGGCGACGGCGAGGACCAGGGCCGACGCCGCGAGCAGGAACAGCACCGCCGGCACGTGGCGACGCCAACCGGGGCGCCGCGGCGCGACCGAGTCGAGCAGGTCGACGTTGGTGAAGCGGACCGCGTAGGCCCGCCGCCGCCACTGCGCGATCACGTACGCGACGACCAGCGCGCCGACGAGGACGAAGAGCCACAGGCGTGCCGGTTCGAGGAAGGTCACCGAGCGCGCCCCGGACGAGGGGGTCGGGTCTCGTCGCGCTTGCGCCTCAAGGTCACGAACCTGGCCAGGTCGAGCAGCCAGTCGCGGTCGGTGCGGAGCTGGAGGTGGTCGGCGCCGGCGTCGCGGATCGCCCGGGCGATGGCCGATCGCTGCTCCTGGGCCGCCTCCGCGTAGCGCTCGCGGAGCTTGGCCCGTCCGGTCTGCACGTCGCGGACCTCGCCGGTCGCCGGGTCGACCAGCGACAGCACGCCGACGTCGGGCAGCTCGAGCTCGCGCGGGTCGACGACCTCGATGGCGAGCAGGTCGTGCTTCGTCCCGACCCGGGCCAGCTGCCGCTGCCACCCGTCCGCTGCCAGGAAGTCCGACACCACCACGGCCAGGCCCCGGCGCGACCCGCTGCTCACGAGATGACGCATGGAGCGACCGATGTCGGCGGCCCCGCCGTCGAGCCGTTCGTGGCGCTGGATCCGGTCGAGGATCGCCATCAGATGCTGGCGACCCTGGGCCACCGGATGCACCTCGTCGTGATCGGGGTAGGCGAGGATCGCGCCGAACCGGTTGCCGATCCGGGCCGTCAGGAAGCCGACCGCCGCCGTCCCGGCCAGCACCAGATCGCGCTTCTCGCACCGGGCGGTCCCGAAGTCGAGGCTGGGGGACAGGTCGACGACGACCCGCGTGTCGAGCTCGCGGTCGGCGATCGTCTGGCGGATGTGGGTCTTCTGGAGGCGCGCGGTCACGTTCCAGTCGATGCGGCGGACGTCGTCACCCGGGGCGTACTCCCGCGTCTCGCCCGGCTCGGAGCCGTGGCCGGGCACCAGGCCCCGGTAGTCGCCGTGCAGGAGCCCGTCGAGGCGCACGGTGATGTCGAGCTCGAGCCGGCGGAGAACCTCGCGTGCGCCAGCCTCGGCCGGCGGGACGTGGCCGTTCGGCTCGCGACCTCGCCCGTTCGCCTCGGACTGGTCGGTCATGCCGACGATTCGGCCACCTGGCTCGTGGCCGGGTCCTGCGACGGCGCGATGCGGGGCGCCGGCACGGTGGAGAGGATGCGGGCCACGATCTGGTCGCTGGTCAGCTCGCGGGCCAGCGCCTCGTAGCTGAGAACGAGGCGGTGCCGAAGGATCTCCGGCGCCACGTCGAAGACGTCGAGCGGGAGCACGTAGCTGCGGCCGCGGAGGAACGCGAGGGCCCGGCCCGCCGAGATGAGGCCCAGGCTCGCCCGGGGGCTGGCACCGTGGGCGACGAGATCCTGGAGGTCTTCGAGGCCGAACAGCAGCGGGTCGCGCGTGGCGATGGCCAGGTTGACGGCGTAGTCGACCACCGCCCGGTCGACGAAGACCTCGTCGCTTGCCTGCTGGAGTGCCACCAGCGCGGCAACGTCGAGCACCTGCTCGGGCTCGGGCGGGGACACGCCCATGCGGCGGACGATCTCGGCCTCCTCGGTGGCGCTGGGGTAGTCGACGACGATCTTCATCAAGAAGCGGTCTCGCTGGGCCTCGGGCAGGGGGTAGACGCCCTCGTGCTCGATCGGGTTCTGGGTGGCGAGCACCAGGAACGGCTCCGGGGTGGCGTGGGTCTCACCGCCGATCGAGACCTGATGCTCGGCCATGACCTCGAGCAGCGCGGACTGCACCTTGGCCGGCGCCCGGTTGATCTCGTCGGCCAGGACGAAGTTGGCGAACAAGGGTCCCTTGCGCGTCGTGAAGGTGTGCTCCTTCGCGTTGTAGATCTCCGTTCCGATCAGGTCCGAGGGCAAGAGATCGGGCGTAAAC
>JBFJYB010000046.1:0-10952 GCA_041622835.1 Acidimicrobiales bacterium
CGATGACGAAGTCGGGCCGCCCGTCGGAGGTGACCGCGTTGGCCGGCGACAGCGCCACGCCGTACCCGTGGGTGAAGCGCAGGCGCTCGTTCTCCCACGACTTCTCCGGTATCCCGCTGAGGTCGAGCTGGCGAGCGCCCAGCACCACCTGGGTCACCTCGCCGTCGATCACGTAACGGTCGACGTCGAGGTCGTTGCCGAACTCGTAGAAGTCGCGCTCGGCCTCGAGCTGCTGGAACGTGTTCGGCACGATCCCGGGGTCGAGCAACCGGATGTTGCGGATCGTGGTCTCGTTGTCGAGCAGGTCGGGACCGGTCAGGTCCTCGGCGTAGGCGAACTGGGTCTCGACGACCCCCTGGAGCCCGAACGCGTCCTTGGTCGCCTCCAGGTTGCGGGCGATGAACTCCCGCTCCTTGTTCGACTCGTCAGGCTCGACCTGGAGCCGCTGGATGAACGCCGGGTAGATGCTCCCCATCACGATCGCCACGAACGCCCACAGCCCGACCGCCAGCGACGGCAGCGCCCAGCCCTTGCGCCGGATGTTCACGAGCAACAGCACGACCGCGAACAGCGAGATCAACAACAGGAGCTGGATGGCGGGTAGCTGGGCGTTGACGTCGGTGTAGGTGGCACCGTCGACCGCGCCCCGGGACGAGAAGGTGAGGCCGTACCGGTCGAGCCAGTAGTCGGCCGCCTTGATGAGGGCCAGCGCCCCGAGCAGCACCGACAGGTGCGCCTTGACCTGAGGGGTCACCCGCTCGCCCGGCGTCTGCACCCGGATCCCGCCGTTCACGTAGTGGGCGATGGCGGTGATGATGAAGATGATGATGAAGGCGGTGAACGCCCACGTCACGACGTAGTTCAAGAACGGCAGCTGGAAGACGTAGAAGCCGATGTCGGTGTCGAACTGCGGATCCTTGATGCCGAAGTCGACGCGATGGGTGAACAGGATCCAGTTCTCCCACTGGCCCGCCGCACCCACGCCGGCGGTCAGCGCGAAGAACAGGGCCACGACGATGCGCACGAGCCCGGAGCGCGGGCCGACCACCTCGTGATACCTCGCCAGCAGGTCCTCCTCGGGGCCCGGCGGGCGGAACGCGGGCGCGAGACGATCGGCGACGTACAGGTTCAGCCACAGCAGGACGAAGAAGATGCCGACGAAGATGGCGCCCAGTGCCACGCGGGCCAGCAGCACCCGCCGCCACACGCTGGCGTAGTCGAGCGAATCGAACCAGAGGTAGTCGGTGTAGAAGCTGGCGATCCCCCGAAGCGACAGCAACAGCACGATCAGGGCGGCGGCGACGAGTAGCACGACCACTCGCAGGCGACGTGAGAGCCGGCGGCGCGGGCGCGGGCGCGGCATCTCGGTGGGGGTCCGCATGGACCGTCAGCTTACTGGTCGACTGGTTTCAGCAGACAGCGGCAACCGGGCTCCGACGGCGGGTGCGGCGACCTCGACGGGAAGTGCTCGCCCCGTCTCACCGGGCCGACCGCGACGTTGCCGGCTGCCGCCGGGCAGGGCCCGCTCGTCTCGTCGGGGACCCACTGGATCGGGTGCCGCTTGGGCGTGGCGTCGTAGATCCCGCGGTTGAACGAGGCGGCGATCAGGTCGCCGACCTCGTCGTCGAGCCGCCGGCCCCGGTGATCGCGGAACACGGCGCGGATCGCCTCGGCCACGTCGCCGCCGCCGCTGAGGCAGTCGGCCAGCGCCAACTTGAGGGGCGACACGAACCGGCCGGCGAAGCCCTCGCTGAGGTCGTCGAGCTCGGCCGGCTCCGACGGTGGAGCACCGTAGAAGCCGGCACCGGCGGTCCAAGCCGCGGCCAACGCCGGCTCGGCGGCCTCGACGATCGACCTGCCCAGATCGGGGAGGTCGTCGACCGAGCCACGTCGCAACAGGTCGAGCAGGTCGTTCTGGCTGCTCGTCATGGCCCGCTTGAGGCTCCGGGCCAGCGAGACGCCGATCGGCTCGAGCTCGAGGTCGCGACGAGCGAGCAGCTCGGCGATCTCGTCGTCGGCGAGGGGCGCTCCCGGCACCGGCGGCGCCGCTTCGGCCGGGTCGGCATCGTCGGGCTGACCGCGCAGCTGGGCGAAGAGGTCGTCGACCCGCGTCGTGGCCGGCTCGGCCGGCGGTTCCGGCTCGAGCTCGGGCTCCTCGGCCACGGCTTCCTCGGCCACGGCTTCCTCGGTCGGCTCTTCCTCGGTCGGCTCGGGCTCCTCGGCCACGGCTTCCTCGGTCGACTCTTCCTCGGTCGGCTCGGGCTCCTCGGCCCCGGCTTCCTCGGGCTGGTCGGGCCTGGCTTCGTCGGCCACGGCTTCCTCGGGATGGTCGGCAGCATCGGGCCCGTCCTCGACCGTGGGGTCGGCGCCCAGCAGCCCGGCCACCCGGGCGGTGGCCAGCTCGGCTTCCAGCTCGGCCGGGGTGCGCGGGTCCTGCTCCTCGAGACGGCGGGCCGCCTTGGCCGCCTCGATCTTGGCCTCGGGCAACGCCAGGTCGAGCTCGGATCTGGCCTCGTCCAGGGTCCGCTGCACGATCTCGTACGAAGCCAGCAGGCGATCTCGTCCGGCCTGCAACCGCTCGACCTGGATGCGGGCCCGCTGCCGACGACGTTCCATGCTCTGGAGCATCTGCTCGCGATGCTGGATCGTCTCGTCGATCATCTGACGACCCTGGAGCCGGGCCTCTTCGACGATCGTCTCGGCCTCGGCCCGAGCCGCCTCGATGATCCCCTCGCTCTCGGCCAGCACCGCGGCGGCGGTCGCCTCGGCCTCGGCCACCTTCTCCTCCAGCACCCGATCGGCTCGGGCCCGGACATCGGCCGCGTGCCGGTAGGCCCGCTCGGCGGTGGCCGCGGCGTCCTCGTCCGCCCTCTGGATCCTCGTTGCCGCCGCCTCGCGAGCCGCGTTGAGGATCTTGGCCGCCTCCTCGCCCAGCCGCTCGACGAGCATGGTGTCGTCGATGGTCTCGGCCACGCCGACCTGGGCTTCGAGCCGGGCCAGCTCGCGCCGGAGCCGATCCTCCACCTCATGCGACGCCCGCAGCGACGACGCGAGGTCACCGAGGAAGGACCGGACCTGGACCTCGTCGAAACCGCGCCGCACGGTGTCGAAGGAGGCCCCCGCGACCTTGGCCGGGTCGTAGCGCGGGTGGCCAGGAATGCTGGAGATGGGCTCGGCCATCCCCGTAATGGTACGGCCAAGAGCCGCTCGGTTGGGTGTTACCCCGCGGGAGCGAGCGACGCGCCGGGCCCGGGAGGCGCCGGCCCTGCGTCAGGAGCCGGGTTCGTCCTCGTCGTCGAGCTCGCCGATCGCGAGCCCGCTGCCCCCGAAGCTGTCGAGCACGGCCAGGGCCTCCTCGAGCGTGTCGGCCGCCGCGACCGGCATGTCACCGGCCTGGGTCAGGGCCTCCTCGTACTCGGTGCTGGGCACGATGAACAGCGCCGCCCCCGCCTTGCGGGCCGCCACCGCCTTCTGGGCCACGCCGCCGACCGGTCCGACCGACCCGTCGGCCAGGATGGCGCCGGTGGTCGCCACCACCACTCCACCCGTCAGCTCGCCCGGCGTCAGCACGTCGATCACGCCCAGCGTGAAGGCGAGACCCGCCGAGGGCCCGCCCACCCCGTCGAGATCGAAGGTCACGTCGACCGTCGACGAGGTGCGGATGTCGAAGGTCCGCATCGACACGCCGAGGAAGGCCACCCCCTCCTCGTCGGGCTTCTCGGCCAGCACCACCGTCACCCGTTCCACCTCACCCGACGCCTGGCGGTCGATCACCAGCTCGATCTCGTCGCCCGGCGCCCGGTCGCGCACCGCGACGACGAGATCGTCGCTCAGCGAGACGATGCCGTCGCCCACCCCGACCACCACGTCACCGACCTCGAGCACGGTCTCGGCCGGCGTGCCCTCGCCCACGTCGACGATCTCGGCTCCGCTGCCGTCCAGCTCGACCTCGTACCCGAGGTAGTCGAGAGCGACCAGGGTCGCCACGTCCATCGAGTCCTGCATCCGCTGGCGATCGATCTCGCGCTTCTCGTCGGGCGTGTTCTCGCCGTTGATCACGCTCCCCGGCACGACGGTGACGGTGGGGTCGCCCTCGTAGCGGCGACGTTCCCACCGGGTGATGTTCTGCAGCACCGACACGGTGGTGAAACCGATCTCGCCGACCGGGTCGTAGGTCTCGGCGCCGTCGACCCGGATGATCTCGGTCGTGTCGCGCACCGAACCGGGTCGGATGGCGTAGTACTCGGTGGGCTGGATCTGCCACACGATGATTCCGGCCGCCACCGCCGCCAGCACCGCGAGGGCGATCCACAGCCACAGGAAGCGCCGAAACACCCCGCGTCGAGCGGTGGGTGGTGGGGATAACGTGGAAGGCGCCGTGTCGACCAAGATCGTGAACCTGAGCTTCGCTGTCGCGAACCCACAGCCTGCCACGACCGGCACCGGTTCCCGACGCGGCGTGAGACGCATGGCCCACCTCTCATGAGCTCCCCCATCACTCCCGGCCGGCCGCCGACGCGACCGGCGGCTCGGCCGCTCGGGCTCTTCCGCGCCCGTGACCCGCTGCGCCGCCACCGCGAGATCCACGGCCGCCGTGCCCGTATCCGCTGGTGGCACCGGATCCGGGCCATCGTGATCCTCGCGGCGCTGGTGGTCCTGCTCGGCGTGCTGCTGGCCGGGCTGGTCGGCATCTTGTTCTTCGTCATGACCTTCATCCTCGAAGCGGTCAGCTGAGCGATGGACGACCGCGCGGCCCGGGTGCGGGCGGCGGTGGTCGCCGGACACCAGGGGCGCTCGGCCGACGCCCGCCGCCTGCTCGACGATCCCGACGACCGGGTGCGCGCCGCCGCGGTGGGCGCGCTGGCGAGAACGGGACACCTGACCGACGCCGACGTGGCCGGCGCGCTCGACGATCCGTCGCCCCGTGTCCGCCGCCGGGCCGTGGAGGCGGCCATCGACCACCCGACGATCGGCCTGACTCCCCTGCTGGAGGACCCCGACCCGTCAGTGGTCGAGGTCGCGGCCTGGGCGCTGGGCGAACGTCCGGCGGGCGATCCGGCGGTGATCGACGCGCTGGCGTCGACCGCATCCAGCCACGCCGAGCTCCTGTGCCGCGAGGCGGCGGTGGCCTCGCTGGGGGCACTCGGAGACGAGCGCGGGCTGGCCGCCATCCTGGAGGCCTGCACCGATCGGGCCACGGTGCGTCGGCGGGCGGTCCTGGCTCTGGCTCCCTTCGACGGCGCCGCGGTCGACGCCGCGCTCGAGGTCGCGCTGGGGGATCGCGACTGGCAGGTCCGTCAGGCCGCCGAGGACCTGCTGGCGGCGCGCACCGGCAACTGAGTCGGCGTCGCGGTCAGCGACCGGCCCCCATGAACATCGCCTTCACCGCGTCGTAGGACTCGATGCAGCGCCCGGCGCCGAGGACCACGCACTCGAGCGGCGCCTCGACGATGCGCACCGGGACCTCGGTCTCGCCGCTGATCCGGATGTCGAGCCCCCGGAGCAGTGCGCCGCCGCCGACCAGGTGGACGCCCTGGGTGATCAGGTCCTGGGCCAGCTCGGGCGGCGCCTGGGCCATGCACGACAGCACCGAGTCGACCATGGTGCTCACCGGCTCCTCGATGGCGACGCGGACCTCGGCCGGGGACAAGATGATGGTCTCGGGCAGGCCGCTCATCAGCTGACGGCCCCGGACCTCGGCCCGGAACTCGTTCTCGGTCGGGGCGGCCGAGCCGATGGTGATCTTGATCTCCTCGGCGGTGCGCTCGCCGATGGCGATGCCGTACTCCCGCCGCACGTACTGCTGGATGGCGGCGTCGATGTCGAACGAGCCGACCCGCACCGCCTCGATGGCGACCACGCCACCCATCGAGATCAGCGCGGTCTCGGAGGTGCCCCCGCCGATGTCGATGACCATGTTGCCGACCGGCTCGTTGATGGGCAGCCCGGCGCCGATGGCGGCGGCCAGCGGCTGCTCGATGAGCTGGGCGTCGGCCGCTCCCGCCCGCTTGGCCGCCTCGGTGACCGCACGACGCTCGACGGCGGTGATGGCCGACGGCACGCAGATCACCACCCGGGGTCGGTTGAACCGGTTCACGCCGACCCGCTGCAACAGCAGCCGGATCATGCGCTGGGTCACGTCGAAGTCGGTGATGGCGCCCTTGCGGAGGGGGCGCACCGCCACGATGTAGCTGGGGGTGCGCCCGATCATCTGCCACGCCTCGTGACCCATGGCCAACACGTCGCCGGTCCGATCGTTGAGCGCGATCACCGAGGGCTCGTTGAGCACGATCCCCCGACCCCGCTGATACACGAGCGTGTTGGCCGTACCGAGGTCGATGGCCAGATCGCGCGCCACTGGGCTCAGCCTCTCGGGCTACCCGGCGGTGTCGCATCGTCGGACGGCGGCCTCAGCGCCCCCATCTCCGACTGGAACTCCTCGATGCTCGAGATGAACGTCGTGCGCTCGCGGGACACGAGCCACAGCACCAGGGTGCCGACCAGGAAGATGGCGGCGGCGATGCCGAGGAACAGCAGGCTGCTCATCGGCGTGAGTCCTGGCCGGCCGCGACCTCGCCGGTCGCCTCGACCTCCCCGATGGCCTGGGCGTCGAGGCCCCAGCTCTCCCCGTCCTCCCAGACCTCGCGCTTCCAGATGGGCACCGTCGCCTTGAGGGTGTCGATGCAGTAGCGCGCCGCGTCGAACGCGGAGTCGCGGTGCGGCGAGGACACCGCGACGACGACCGACGACTGGCCGATCTCGACCGGTCCGACCCGGTGCAGCAAGGCGATGCGACCCAGATCGGGCCAGCGGGACCGGGCCTCGGCGGCGATGGCCTCCAGGCGCGGCACGACCTGCTCCTCGTAGGCCTCGTACTCGAGAACCGTCACGCCGGCCCGGCCGACGGAATGGTCGCGGGCGGTGCCGCTGAAGGTGACGACCGCCCCGCAGGCCGGCAGCACGACCCAGCTGCTCGCCTCGTCGACCGGTAGAGGTGAGGTGTCCAACCCGACCCAGGTGTCGGTCTCGGTGGGCGCTCGCATGACCACACATCGTAGGACGGGCGCTCGGTGAACCCCTCAACGGCCCCACCCCGCGACCCCTGCGCTCGACGGCATCGCTACTCTCGACACGTGACGGAGGAGGAGCCCGAGGACCACACCTTCGGGGAGCTGTTGCCCGCCGAGGATCGGCTGTGGCGTCACCCATCGGAGATCGCGCCGGCGACCGGCACCACCGACCGCAGTTCGGGGTTCCGGCAGACGCTCGGCGTGGCCGCCATGTCCGCTCTCGGCGGGGGCCTGATCGTGGCCGGCCTCTGGCTGACCCTCGGCTCGATCAACACCGCCAGCGTCGAGCCGACGGTGATCGCGAACCCTGGTCTGGCCGACCCCGAATGGGCCGACACCGTGGGCGGCGGCGCGGCCGAGGCGGTGGCCGCGGTCGAGCTCGAGCGCGACGGCGTGACGACCGTCGTCGCCGCGGTCGGGTACAACCATCGGGGGTTCCTGCTCACCTCGGCATCGGGCGTCGCGGGAGCCGACCAGGTCACGGTGGTGCTGGCCGACGGAAGGCGCCTGCCGGGGACGGTGCGAGGCAGCGATCCGGTCACCGACACCGCCGTGCTGCGTGTCAACCGCCAGATCCCGATCGCGGTGCTCGGTCTCGACCATGTCGCGAGCGAGGGGACTCGGGTCGCCGTCGTGGGGCCACACGGCCACGTCTCGGAGAGCTGGATCGCGACCGCGGCGGTGCGGGTGACGCCCGACGACGTGGCCACCGGCGACGACGACGATCACCGGGTCTACGGCCTCATGGGTCTGGCCGCGTCGGCGGTCGCCGAACCCGGTGCCGTGGTCGTCGACGAGACGGGAGCGGTCGTCGGCTTCCTCAACGGGCTCGATCGCGACGGCAACCCGACGGCCACGCCCATCGGCGCGGCTCGGAGGGTGGCGGCGGCGCTGGCGACCGGGCGGACACCCGAACACGCGTGGCTCGGCATCCAGGGCGCCGACCACACGAGCGAGGAGATGGGCGACGTGACCCTGGTCAGGTCGGTCCATCCCGGCGGTCCCGCGGCCGTGGCCGGCCTCGAGGTCGACGACCTCGTGGTGGGCGTCGGCCGGACCGACATCGCGTCGATGGACGAGCTCATCGCCGAGCTGCGCCGGCACGGCCCCGGCGACAAGCTCCGCATCGACTACGTGCGCGACGGCGAGCGATGGTGGTGCCAGGTGGTGCTCGGGCAGCTAGCGCCGGCGTAGCGCTCTGACCAGGGCAGTCGTGCCGGTTGCGACCCCGGCCACCAGGGCCGCCGCTCCGCCCAGCGCGAGCTGTTGGCGGCGGCGCGAGTTCATCATCGCCCACGGTCGCGGCCGGTAGGCGTCGACGTAGGCCTCTTCGTTGGTGTGCTCGGGTTCCCAGCCGGCGGCGCGGAGGCGGTCGTTGGCCACGACCCACGGGTACCGGGTGTAGGGAAGGATCCCGGGAGGGGTGGGGGCGAGCCGGTGGCGCCAGCGGAAGTCGGTGATCCGGCCGGCGGCGTCCTCCGACATCCGCACCCGCGGCGTGCGGCCGTCGAGCTCGCGCACCTCGTCGCTGCCCACCCAGGAGTCGGGGGCGACGTTGTAGGCGCCGTCGAGGTCGTTCAGCACGGCCAGCTCGACCGCGGCGGCCAGGTCGTCGAGGTGGAGGAACTGCACCGGCGGGTCCTCGTCGCCGACGCTGATCGCGGCCGATGCCCGCAGCGTCCGGGCGACCCAGCTCGTGTCGTTCTTGGCGATGGCGACCGTGGGCCGCAACACGACGATCGCGGTACCCGGATGCTCGGATCGCCACGCCGCAGCCATCCGCTCGACCTCGGTCTTGTGGACGGCGAAGGCGAACTCGGGGTTCGGCCGCAGCGGGGCCGCCTCGGTGATCGGCACCGGGTTGTCGGGCCAGGCCCCGTACACCATGGCGCTCGACACCAGCACCAGCTTCGTGACACGCACCGCCCCGGCCGCCTCGAGCATCCGATGGGTGGCGGCCAGGTCGACCTGCGAGCTGTCGAGCCCGTCGCGGTCGGGGCGGAAGACCGACGCCAGGTGCACGACCACGTCGGCCCCCTCGAGCAGCGGCTTCAGCTCGTCGCGGACGAGGTCACAGCCGAGCGTCTCGACCCCCTTCGCCGACTGGCCCCTCACATCGAGGCCGAGCAGCCGGTCGATGGACGGCGCCGCGGCGAGCGCAGGCATCAGCCGGCTCCCGATCCGCCCCGCCGCGCCGGTCACGACGACGGTCGTCACCGCACCTCCCGGCCAGGGCGTATCGCGAAACCCACACCCCTACGATGCCTGTGTGAGCGACCCCGGTCCAATGGATCCCTTCGAGGGGCTCCCGATCTTCGGCGACCTGGCTCGGCTCTTCCAGCAGTCGGGTACCGCGGCGTGGGACGCGGCGCGGCAGCTCGCCGGCCAGCTGGCCTCGGGCGGTGAGTCCGAGCCCAACGTCGACCCGACCGACCGCATCGCCATCGAGCAGCTGGCTCGGGTTGCCGAGCTCCAGGTCGCCAAGGAGACCGGCCTCACCTCCAGCTCCGAGATCTCGATCCTGGCCACGACCCGCACCAACTGGGCCACGACCACGCTCGCCGCCTACCGCCCGCTCTTCGAGCAGCTCGCCGCCTCGCTGGGCGACCCGCCAGCGGTCGACGACGACGACCCGACCGCAGCGATGTTCGGCACGCTCATGCAGATGCTGGCGCCCATGATGCTCGGCATGACGGCCGGGTCGATGGTCGGTCAGTTGGCGAGGCGCAGCCTGGGAAGCTACGACCTGCCGCTACCGCGGCCGCTCGGCGAGCCGCTGCTCGTGGTGCCGGCCAACCTCGACGAGCTGGCGCGCGAGTGGTCGCTGCCGGCCGACGACCTGAGGCTCTGGGTGAGCGTGCACGACGTGGCATCACATCTGGTGGTGCACGTCCCGAGCATCCACGCCAGGCTCGTCGACCTGCTCGAACGCTACGTCTCGAGCTTCCGGTCCGACCCGACCAGCCTCGAGAGCAGCCTGGGCGAGCTCGATCTGGGTGATCCGTCCTCGCTCGAGCGGCTCCAGGCGAGCCTGCAGGACCCTGACACGGTGTTGGGGGCGATCCGCTCGCCCGAGCAGGACGCCCTGCTCCCCGAGCTCGAGGCGCTGGTGGCGGTGATCGTCGGCTACGTCGACCACACCGTCGACCGCGTCGCCGGCGAGCTGATCCCCAGCGCGCGAATGCTGAGCGAGGCGCTGCGGCGACGACGGGTGACCGCCGATCCCTCCGACCGGTTCGTCGAGCGGCTCCTCGGCCTCGAGCTGGGCCAGGATCAGTACGACCGCGGTCAGCGGTTCGTCGAGGGGGTGCTCGAGCGCGCTGGCACCGAGGGCCTGAGTCGGCTCTTCGAGTCGGAGGTCACGATCCCCACCCCGGCCGAGGTCGACGCCCCGGGCCTCTGGCTGGCCCGAATCGAGCTCCCCACCCCCGAACCCCCGGATCTCTGACCGCTGGGGGCGCGCTGGCGCGCCCCAGGCGGACAGTCAGAGAAGCGGGGGACGGGTCAGGGGTCGAAGAGAGAGGGTTGGTCGGGGTCGTCGCCCTGGTCGTAGAGCTCGAGCCGGTCGGGCACCGGATCGGGGGGAACAGGCCCGGGGTCGTCGCCCTGGTCGTGGAGCCCCGCAGGGTCGGGGTCGTCGCCCTGGTCGTAGAGCTCGAGCCGGTCGGGCACCGGATCGGGCGGAGCCTCGGGCTCGACGAACGTGTCGACGGCGGGGCCGGCACCGGGAGCCGCAGCCGGCGTCGACTCGGGTCGCAGGCTCATCTCGAGATAGCGGGGCCGCAGCTCGCCCTCGCCCAGGACCGGATCGGGCTCGGGCTCCGGTTCGGCGTCGGGGTTCTGCGACGCCCGCGACCCGAAGAAGTACGACAGAGCGGCCGA
>JBFJYB010000047.1:0-10919 GCA_041622835.1 Acidimicrobiales bacterium
AGGTCGATGTCGCGCTGGTCGATCAGCGACGCCACTGCCAGACCGACGCCGGTGAGGATGCCGGCGGCTCGCAGCAGCCGGCCTGCGCCCACGTGAGCGCTGACCCAGTCGCCTCCGAAGCGCCCGAGGGTCATCCCGGCGGTCACCGCCACGTACCCGATGGCGGCGAACCCGGCGTCCACCTCCAGGTCGTCGGTGAAGCGGAACGCGGCCCAGTCGATCGAGGTCGACTCGACCGCGACCGCGGTGGCGCCGGCCAGGGCGAACACGATCAAGGCTGGGGCCCTCCGACCTCGGACTGCACCTGCATCTCGGGCAGGGTGGATCGCAGCCGCCGGCGGGTGCTCGTCGGCCCTGAGCAGCCCTCGTCCGACGTAGGCCAGCGCCGCCAGCAGCACCGCACCGGCGACAGTGAGGTGCGCGGTCAACGAGATGCCGGCTGCCGCGATGCGAGACGACGACACGCCGCCGGCGACTGCGCCCAGGCTCCACAGCCCGTGGAGCCGGTTCATGACCGGTGTGTGGCGGCGAGCGCTGAGCCACGAGCCCTGCATGTTCATGGCGACGTCGACCAGGACGTCGAAGGTGACCATCCCGCTCAACCCGACGAGCAGGACGATCTGGCTCTCGGCGACGCCCACGACCGCCAGCGACAACGACACCAGGGCCCCGGCAACCAACATCACGTTCCGGGTCGAGAAGCGGGCGACGGCGGGGCCGACGATCGCACTTCCGACCAGGCCCGCGACGCCGGCGATCGACAGCAGCAGACCGACCCTGGCGACCGAGATGTCGACCTGGTCGCGGATCTCCGGGAGGCGGGGGACGAACGAGGCGAACAGCGCGCCGTTGACGAAGAACTGAACGGCCACCGCTCGAAGCGCTCGCCGATCCGCGGCGGAGGTGGCGGCGTTCGGCACGCCTCAGGATGCCATGGCCTGTCGCGGCGGCTACGCCGATTCCGTGCGGCCAGCCGTTAGGTTTCTCCGGTGTTCAGCAACCTGTCGCGCCACGACCCTACGCACCATCTGCGCTCACAGGCGGGGGTCTCGTGGATCGCCGAGCCAGCTACGCGCGACCAGTGGGTCGAGCTGCACGGCGCCTCCGACCCGGTCCATCACCAGACCCCGATGTGGCTGGACGCACTCCTGGCTGCCGAGCGCGGGCGCGATGCCACCCGCGCCTACCGCTCCGGCGACGGGCGCCGGCTGATCCTGCCGCTGGTTGCGCAGGGGCCGACACCTCGGCTCAGCCGCTATCGCTCCCTCCCCTACGGTTGGGGCAACCCCGGGCTGCTGGCCACCTCACCGCCCACCGCCGACGACCTCGGGGTCGTGTTCGAGGATCTCGATGCGCTCGGCGGCGTGCACGTCGGCGTGCGCACGTGGCTCGACGACCAGGACGCGTGGCAGAACGCCTGCCCCGACCGGTTCGAGTCGATCGAGCACCAGACCCACACCGCCGACATCTCGGCCGGATTCGACCGGTACTGGGACACGACCCTCAGCGGCTCGACCCGGACCAAGGTGCGCAAGGCCGAGAAGCTCGGCGTCGAGGTCGCGTCGGGCGAGGCTGGCGCGCAGCTGCCCGAGTTCTACTCGATCTACGAGGACTGGACCGTCGAGCGAGGCGCGGGCCGCAGCATCCCGCACGCGGTGGCCGTCGCCCTGGCCAGGCGGAGAAACCCGCTCCGCAAGCTCGATGCCGTTGCCTCGGCACTCGGCCCCGACTTCGTGGTGTGGGTCGCCTCGGTCGACGGCACCCCGGTCGCGGCCAACATCCAGCTGTTCTCCGGCACCCACTCGACCTACTGGCGGGGCTTCGACCGGCGACGGGAGGCGGGACGGACCCGGGCGACCTATCTCCTGCAGAGCCGGATGATCGAGGAGGCCTGCCGGCGCGGCTGCCGCTGGCACCACATGGGTGAGTCCGGGGGCGTCGCCTCGCTCGTCCAGTTCAAGACCACCTTCGGCGCGGAGGCCCGCACGTATCGGGAGTACTACCGCGAGCGGATCCCGTACATGCGGGCCGGGCAGGCCCTCGACTCGGTTCGCGGGCGCATCGAGCAGAGCCTGCTGCGCCGGCGACGCACCAGCTAGCCGGTGGCGCCGGCCGGGGTGATCTCCTCGAAGATCTTCAGGATCCGTTCGACGTCGCCGCGACTGGTACGCGGGTGGGTCGGGAGGTTGACCAGCTCGCGACCGGCCTGCTCGGCTCGAGGGCACGAGCCGGGTACGTAGTCGCCGTCTCTATCCGACCTGGCCTCCTCGAGCACCTGGTTGAACCATTGGCCGAGCACCACGTTCGGCGACGCCTTGCGCATGGCGGCCGGTCGGTCGGCCACCCGCACGGGATAGCGGACGAACGCGGGGTCGGCTTCGGTCGGGGGCACCGGCAGCGTGAACCGATCGCCCAGATTCCCGGCCCAGGCTGCGGCCGTGCGCCGGCGATGCTCGAGGTTCTCGTCGAGCCGCTGGAGCTGCCGCAGTCCGATCCTGGCCTGGGAATTGCTGTACCGCATGAGGTAGCCGGGCGGGCGCCCACCCTCCATCTCCACCGCCGAGGTGGCCCCGGGCGCCAGGTGCATGGCCGGCCGGTCGCGCAGCCAGAGGTAGGCGGGGCGGGTGATGCGGTGGACCGCAGGGTGGGTGAACAGGTGGTACATGATCTGCTTCACCAGATAGCGCGCCACCAGCGACCGCTCGGGCACGCCGGCGGCGTCTTGTTGGGAGCGCAGCTGCTCGGCGAGCTCGGGGTCGTCGGTGACGGCCATGCCGCCCATCGTCGACGAGATCGTCTTGGTCTCCTCGGTGCTGAAGAACGCCACCCGGCCGTGGCTACCGACCGGCCGGCCCCGGTACGTGGCCCCGAGGGCGTGCACGCAGTCCTCGATCAGCACCAGCCCGTGACGGTCGCACAGGGCCCGGGCGGCGTCGAGGTCGGCGGGGATGCCGAAGGTGTGCTGGAGCAGCAAGGCCCGGGTCCTCGGCCCGACGAGGCTCTCGGCCTGGTCGAGATCCATGTTGTAGTCGTCGAGGCGGCAGTCGACGTAGCGAACCGTCGCGCCGGTGTACCGGACCGCGTTCGGGACGACGATGTGGGTCGGGACCTGGAGCAGCACCTCGTCGCCCTCACCGATGTCCAGGCTGCAGAGGATGGCGTAGAGCGCGACCCGTCCCGACGCGAACGACACGCCGTGCCGGGCACCCACCCGCCGGGCGAAGGCCTGCTCGTACTCGGCGATGGTGGGACCGTCGACCAGACGTCCCGGTCGCACCAGGCTGCCCAGCGCGTCGACGCAGTCGCCGAGAGTCGTCGTGCCCCAGTTGTGGGCCACGAGCCGGCGGCCGTCTCCGATCATCGCAGCATGGTGCCACGGGCCCACGGTCAAGGGTCGCCATGGCGGTCGAAGCGGCGAGGCTGCTCAACGCCGGTGCCGGCTCGGCCGATGGGTGGGAATGGCCCTGGTCCACGACGTCGGCGCGCCGCGAGGGCACGCGTCGACGGCCAGCGCCGGGTCGCATCGCCGGGCGCGATGGCTGTTCACCGTCGCCAGCTTCCTCGGGTCGTTCCTGTTGTTCCTCGTGCAGCCGATGGCGGCCCGCTTCCTCCTGCCGCTCGCCGGCGGGAGCGCCAGCCTGTGGAACACCGCCATGGTGTTCTTCCAGGTGCTGCTGCTGGCCGGCTACGTGTACGCCCACGTGTCGACCACCCGTTTCGGGGTCCGTCAGCCGCTCACCCAGGTCGTCCTGGTGCTCGTCCCGCTCGCCTTCCTGCCGGTCGCCGTCCCCGACGGCTGGGTGCTGAGCGGCGGGTCGCCGGCGCTGTGGGTGCTCGGCGTCCTGGCCGTCACCGTCGGGGTGCCCTTCTTCGCCCTCGCCACCAGCAGCCCGACGCTGCAACGCTGGTTCTCGCTGACCGACCACCCCGACGCGGCCGACCCGTACTTCCTCTACTCGGCCGGCAACGTCGGCAGCGTGGCCGCGCTGGTCGGCTACCCGCTGGCCGTCGAGCCGATGCTGACCCTCGACCAGCAGGCCGGTGTGTGGGCACTGGTCTACGTCGCGTTCGTCGTCGCCACCTCGGCGTGCGCACTCGTCGTCCGGCGGTCGACCTCCACTGGTGCGACACCGGCCGAGGTCACGCCGGTCGCGCCGATCTCGTGGGCGCGCCGGCGGCGTTGGGTGGTGTGGGCCTTCGTCCCGTCGGCGCTGATGCTGGGCGTGACCCGACACCTGGCCGCCGACGTCGCCTCGTTCCCGCTGCTGTGGATCGTGCCCCTGCTGCTCTACCTCACCACGTTCATCATCGTGTTCAGCGGGCGATCCCAGCGGTCACCCGAACGGGCCCGCCTGATCCTGGTGGCCGGGTCGATCGTCGTCGCCGTCTCGATGGTCCGGCGACTCGACGCCCTGCTCTTCGTCGTCGGCGCCCACCTCGTCTGGTTCTTCTGCGCCGCGCTCGTCAGCCACCACCGGCTGGCCGCCGACCGTCCACCCCCGGCCCGCCTCACCGAGTTCTACACGCTGATCTCGATCGGCGGCGCGCTGGGCGGCATCTTCGCCTCGCTGGTCGCGCCCGTCGTCTTCGACTCCGTGGTCGAGTACCCGATCGTGATCGTCGCGTCGCTCCTCCTCGCCGGTCGTGACGATCGCGCCAGTCGGCTCGCCGACGCCCGCGGCCTCGCCACCATCGGCCTCGGCGTGGCGGCCGCCGCGCTGATCTACGCCGACCACCTCGTGGCCGGGCCGGCGGTGCTGGCCGTCACCGGGCTCGTCGCCGCCGTCGCACTGCGTCGACCTGTGGTGGTCGCGACCGTGGTCGGACTCGGGCTCGCGGCCGCCATCGCCGTTCCCCAGCCGGGGGTGATCTTCCAGGACCGGTCGTTCTTCGGCGTCAGCCGGGTAGTCGCCGGCGACGGCCACACGACCCTGGTGTCGGGCACCACCGCCCACGGCCACCAGTTCGCCGACCCCGACCTCGCGACGACCCCGACGATCTACTACGCGCCCGAAGGCCCGGTCGGACAGCTCTTCCAGGCCGTCGACGATCGCGATCGTGTCGCGGTCATCGGCCTCGGCGCTGGCGCGCTGGCCGCCTACGGCCGGCCCGGCGACGTCTACACCTTCTACGAGATCGATCCCGTCGTGGTCGACATCGCCACCGACCCCTCGCTGTTCACCTACCTGACCGATTCCGAGGCCCGGGTCGAGATCGTCCTCGGCGACGGCCGCACGGGCATCGACGGGAGCGAAGCCCGCTTCGACATCGTGGTCGTCGACGCCTTCAGCTCCGACGCCATCCCCACCCACCTCCTCACGCGGGAGGCGATCGATCTGTACCTCGACCGTCTCGACCCCGACGGCGTGCTGGCCGTGCACGTGTCGAACCGCTTCTTCGACCTCCGCCCGGTCCTCGGCCGGGCGGCCCGGGAGCTGGGCGTCGAGGCCCGCCAGCAGCTCTACGTCCCTGGCACGACCAGCGATCCGGTGTCGACGACCGCGTCGCGATGGGTCGTGATCGGTGAGCCGGCTGCGCTCGACGCCGCCACAGGATCGGCCTGGGATCCCCTCGGCGGTGGCCCGCTGTGGACCGACGACTACTCCAACCTGCTCGCCGTCATCGACCTGTGACCGGCCGGTCCTCCCACCAGCGGCCATGTCGACCGGGCTCGGGTAGGGTCGCGGTGACGGCAGCGTGGGAGGGGAAGGATGCGGCAACTCGTAGCTCTGGTACTGGGGAGCGCACTGGTCCTGGCGGCGTGCGGCGATGACGACGGGGGTTCGTCGCTCAGCGCCAACGAACAGGCGCTCGCCGACCTGATCGCCGCCGAGATCATCGACGACGACGAGGGTGACGGACCGCCGCTCTCGTCCGACCAGGCGCAGTGCATCGGCGACCGGTCGGTCGCCGCCGTCGGCTTCGACCGGCTCGTCGAGGTGGGGCTCGGGCCCGACGCGTTGGAGGGTGGCACCAGTCTCGAGGACGTCGATCTCCCCGACGCCGAGGTGGACGCCATCGTCGACGTGTACTTCGAGTGTGTCGACGTCAAGGCCATCTTCACCCAGGGCATGCTCGAGAGCGGAGAGGTGAGCCAGGACTCGGCCGAGTGCGTCGCCGACGGCATCGACGAGCGCTTCGTCCGCACCGCGCTCGAGCAGGGGATCCGCGGCGAGGACTCCAGCCTGGAAGACGACCCGGAGCTGCTCCAGTCGCTGTTGAGAGTGATGACCGAGTGCCTCACCGCCGAGGAGCTGGCCGAGATCAGCGGGTGACACGAAGACGGCTCGATCGACGTTCCACCTGCGGCAGAACGCGCCACCGGCGGACCGACTGCGGTGACCGGTGATGGTGCGCCGCGCGCTCTCTGCTGCGATCCTCGGGCCGTCGCTGCTGCTCGCCTCGCTCGCGTGGTCCGGATACCTGGCCCTGCGCACGGTCTTCGAACCCGACCGCTCACGCCAGGTCGCCGAGGAACTGCTCGACAACGACGCCGTGCGGGACCAGCTCGCCGACAACCTCGCTGCGGCGATCACCGCAGCCATACCGGCGGGGGGCCCGGCCATCGGCGACGAGGCGGGGTTGGCCGCACGGATGGCCCTCGACGACCCGAACCTCCAGCGGATCGTCGTCGCCGCCTTCAGCGACACGCACCGGGCGTTTCTGGGCGACGGCTCGGCACCGGAGACGCTCGATCTGGGACCGGTCGCCGCATCGGTGCGCGCCGCGTTGGTGGACGTGGCGCCGGGCCTCGACGGCGTGCTCCCCGCGAGCCCGGATCTGGCGGTCGAGCTGCCGACCGAGAACATCCCCGACGCGAGCCCGGTGCGCCGGTTCCTGCAGTGGGCGGTGCCGATCCTGGCCGCGCTGGCGGGCATCGGTGCCGTGCTCGCCCTGTTCGTCGCCAAGAAGCGCGACCGGGTGCTGCGCAAGGCGGGTATCTGGGCGTTGGGCACCACCGCGGTGTTCCTGTTCATCGGTCTCGCCGTGCCGTGGCTGCTGCGCCGGTTCCTGCCCGACCAGAGCGAGATCCTCGCCGCCCTCCTCGCCGCCATCCTCCGCTCGACGCTGCGACCGTCGATCGTGCTGGCCGCGTGCGGGGTCGCACTGCTCGTCGCCTCGGTCATCTGGAAGGCCTTCGACGAGGGTGGAGGGGACCGCGGACGCGACGAACGACGCCGCGAACCGGTCCGACGTGATCCGCGCCCTGCGCCCCGACCGCAGCCCCAGCCCCAGCCCCAGCCGGCGGTGTATCACGCTCCCGCTCCCCCGCCGGCGCCCGCAGCTGCGCCGGCACCGGCTCAGCCGGTGCAGCCCAGGCCGGCGCCGGTCGCACCGACTCCGTCACCACCGCTCGCAACGCCGGCTGCTCCCCAGGCCGCCGGCCCGGTCGCGCCGGCCGAACCCGAGCGGTGGCTGCCCCCGCGCTGGGATCCGGAGCACGGCTGGGTGATGAACCCGAACGACCCCAAGCCGCCCCCACCCAGCGCCAGGTGGGTCGCAGGCGTCGGCTACGTCGTACCGGGGCTGCCGCCCCGCGACCGCTGAGATCGGACGGCGTCGCCGATCGCCGACACCAGCTCCGACGTCGGTTTCGACGCATCGAGCGTCACGTCGGCCACCGCCGCGAAGCTCGCCCCCCGCCGCGTGACGAGGTCCTCGACCTCCCCGCGTGTCATGGTTCGGCGGTGCCCGCCGGTGGGGATGCGGGCCATCAGCTCGTCGACGGTCGCGTCGAGCACCACCACCAGCGCTCGTCGTGCGAGCGCGTCGAGGCAGAGCGGGTCGTCGACCACCGAGGCGGCGGCCGCGATGACCGAAGGCCGCTCGGCGGCAAGCGCCCCGAGCAGGACCGCGGCCTCGAGTCGGTGCAGCTCTGCGACGCTCCGCTCGGTCGCGATGGCGCCACCGGTGACGCCGAACAGCGCCTCGATGTCGGCGTCGGAGTCCCGAAGCGGCCAGCCGAGCTCCTCGGCCACGGCCGCGGCCGTCGTCGACTTGCCGACCGCCATCGGCCCGGTCACGACCACGTGGCCGAAGGTCGAGCCCATCAGTCAGACCACTGCGGTCATGCCGCCGTCGACGTAGAGGATCTGGCCGTTGACGTAGCTGGCCGCGTCCGAGCAGAGGAACACGACTGCGCCGCCCAGCTCGGCGACGTCGCCCCAGCGGCCGGCCGGCGTCCGTCGCGCCACCCACTCCGAGAAGTCGGGGTCGTCGACCAGGTGCTCGGTCAGCTCGGTGGCGAAGTAGCCGGGCGCGATGGCGTTGACCTGGATGCCGAGCGGGCCGAGGTCGGCGCAGAGCCCGCGGGTGAGCAGCTTCAGGCCGCCCTTGGTGGCCGCGTACGGCGCGATCGTCGGTCGGCCCAGCTTCGACTGGACCGAGCACACGTTGACGATCTTCCCGCGCCCGCGGGGCACCATTCGGCGGGCCGCGGCCTGGGCCACGACGAAGGGAGCGACGAGGTTGACGTCGAGCAGCCGCCGGAGCTCGTCGAGCGGGTACTCGAGGACCGGTGCCCGGTGCTGGACGCCGGCGTTGTTGACCAGGATCTCCAACGGCCCGATCTGCTCCTCGATCGAGACCACCATGTCGTCGACCGCTCCGGGCTCGGTGACGTCGGCGGCGTGACGGTGGGTGTCGAGGCCCGCGGCCCGGAGTCGCTGCTCGGTTCGGGCCAGGGCCTCGTCGTCGCGACCGTTGAGGACCACGCAGGCGCCGGCGCCCCCCAGCGCCTCGGCGAGCGCGAGCCCTATCCCCCGGCTCGACCCGGTCACGAGCGCGACCCGCCCCTCGAGCGAGAACTGATCGACGGTGGCCGTGGGCGGCACAGTCTCCTCCACATGCACAAGACTCGCGCCATGGCCGAGGGAGTGCGCGCCATGATCATGCGCGGCGGGACGTCGAAGGGCGTGTACTTCGTCGCCGACGACCTCCCCGCCGACGTGGCGGATCGCGACGGGCTGTTGCTGCGGGTCATGGGCACGCCCGACGCCCGTCAGATCGACGGCGTCGGTGGCGCCCACCCGCTGACCAGCAAGGTGGCGATCGTCGGCCCGTGCGCCGACGGCCGAGCCGACGTCGAGTACCTGTTCCTCCAGCTGGGCGTGGACGACGAGCTGGTGACCGACCGTCAGAACTGCGGGAACCTGCTGGCCGGGGTGGCACCGTTCGCCATCGAGCGTGGGCTGGTCGCCGCGAGCGGCACCTCGGCGTCGGTGCGGATCCACATGCGCAACACCGACTCCGTCGCCACCGCCTCGCTCGAGCTCCGCGACGGCACGCCGGTCTATGCGGGAGACCGGGCGATCTCGGGCGTGCCGGGAACGGCGTCTCCGATCCGCCTCGACTTCGAGGACCTGGCCGGCGGATCCTGTGGCGCGCTGTTGCCCACCGGCCGCGCCGTCGACGAGGTCGCCGGCGTCGAGTGCACCCTCGTCGACAACGGCATGCCGGTCGTGGTCATGCGAGCCCGGGACCTGGGCGTGACCGGGCACGAGACCTGCGCCGAGCTCGAGGCCGACGCCGACCTGCGGGCGCGGCTCGAGGAGATTCGCCTCCGGGCCGGGCGTGCGATGGGTCTCGGCGACGTCGTCGACACCACGGTGCCGAAGCTCACGATGATCTCACCGCCACAGGACCGAGGCTCGCTGTGCACCCGGACCTTCATCCCGCACCGCTGCCACGACGCCATCGGCGTGCTGGGCGCGGTCTCGGTCGCAACCGCGGCGCTGCTGCCGGGCTCGGTTGCCGAGGGGATGGTCCGAGGCGGGGTCGACGGATCGGTCCTCCTCGAGCACCCCACCGGGACCTTCGAGGCGATGATCGACGTCGCCGTGGGTCCCGACGGCGAGCCCGTCGTCGAGCGGGCCGGGATCATCCGCACCGCCCGCAAGCTGATGGACGGGGTGGTCTACCCCCGCGCCTACTGAGTTGGAAGCCACCATTCCCCCGCCGCATCCGGCGCCTCACGGTCCGACCGCGTTCACGCCGCCTCCCGGAGCCTGCGACGCCCACTGCCACGTGTTCGGGCCGGCCCATCGCTTCCCGTTCGCCGACGACCGCTCGTACACACCCCCCGACTCCGGCATCGACGCCTTCGAGATCCTCCGGCAGCGCCTCGGCCTGAGCCGGGCCGTGTTCGTACAGGCGAGCTGCCACGGGACCGACAACTCGGCGATGGTCGACGCACTCCGACGGGGTGGTGGCCGCTACGCAGGGGTGGCCATGATCGACGACTCGTTCACCGACGCCGACGTCGGGGACCTCCACGAGGCCGGCGTCCGCGGAGCGAGGTTCAACTTCGTCGCCCACCTGGGCGGGGCGCCGGACCTGGACGGGTTCTGGCGGGTCGTCGACCGGGTGACGCCGTTGGGCTGGCACGTCGTGTTGCATTTCGACGCCGCCGACCTCCCGGCCCACGCCGACCTGCTCGACCGCATGCCGTGCCCGTACGTGATCGACCACATGGCCCGCGTCCCGGCCCCGGCCGGGATCGAGCAGGAGCCGTTCCAGACGCTGCTGGACCTGATGGCCGACGAGCGGGCGTGGGTGAAGGTCTCGGGGGCGGAGCGGCTGACCGCGGAGGGCCCGCCGCCCTACGACGACGTGGTCCCGTTCGCCCGGGCCCTGATCGCCGCCGCGCCCGACCGGGTCCTGTGGGGCACCGACTGGCCCCACCCCAACGTCCGTCACATGCCCGACGACGGTGACCTGCTCGACCTGCTGGCCGTCTTCGCCCCCGACGAGCCGACCCGCCACCGCATCCTGGTCACCAACCCCGAGACCCTCTACGACTTCACCCACCAACCCCCGGATCTATGACTGCGCAGGGCGCTCCCATGGGCCGAACAGTCAGAAATCCAGGGGGACCGCCGGCGGGAGGGAGGGGGCTAGAGGGTCTGGGCGAGGCGGTC
>JBFJYB010000048.1:0-10859 GCA_041622835.1 Acidimicrobiales bacterium
CTACGCCAACCGCGTGCCACGATGAAGTCGATGAGCGGCGCCGACGGGGACTTCCCGCTGAAGCAGTACCTGGGGATGGAGATCGACGGCGTCGCTCCGGGGCACTCGATCGCCAGGGTCGAGCTCGGACCGGAGCACCTGAACCCCAACGGCGTCGTGCACGGCGCGGTCCTGTTCGCGATGGTCGACACCGCCATGGGGAAGGCCACCATGAGCCTGCTCGACGACGGGCAGCTCTGCGCGTCGATCGAGGTGCATCTGCGGTTCGTGCGCCCGGCCGTCAGCGGGTCGCTGGAGGCGGAAACGGTGGTGGTCAAGCGGGGCCGCAGCGTCGTCCACCTCGAGTCCCGCGTCCACGGCGACGACGGGCGACTCGTCGCCACTGCGACCGGCACCTTCACCGTCGTGACCATCTGACCAACCCAGGGACCCGAATCCTCGCGAGCTGCTAGCTTCGAGGTCGAGCGGGTGATCCTCACCCGACCGGGGGAAGGAGCGGGCATGAAGAAGCGAACGATCTTGACCTTCGCGATCCTGGCGATGATCGCGACCATGACGGTGAGCGCCGCGTCGGCTGGGAGCGGCGGCGATCCCCCATACGAGGCCGAGCCATCCCAGCCGGCCGAGCCGTCGGCACCGGTCGACGGCGACCACGGCACCATCGAGGCGGCGGCGACCTTCGACGTGATCTTCAACGGCAGCTTCGAGGCCGGCCTGGCCGGCTGGGAGACCAAGGAGATCGAGCTCCCGTTCGTGCCGCTGGGTGTGGTCCCGGGAGGCGTGAGCCCCGGCTTCGGGCTCTTCGAGACCGAGCCGACCGACGGCACCCTCGTGTTCGAGCACGGCTTCGACGGCGGCCGCTTCGACGGCAGCCCCGACACGATCGAGATCTGGCAGGACGTCTCGCTGCCGCCGGGCAGCCTGGCCACGCTGATCTTCGACTGGCGGATCGGCTTCGACTACACCGTGATCCTCCCGTTCCTGCCGACCCTCGACCGCAGCCTCGACCTGGTCATCGAGCCGGCCGGTGGCGGGGCCCCGCTGGCGACCTTCAACCTGATCACGACCGACTTCGCGACGACGCCGACCCTGCTCGACAACGGCGGGGTGACCGAGTTGTTCGACATGTCCGCCTTCGCCGGCGAGGACATCCGGGTCAAATGGGTGGCGACCATCCCCGAGTTCTTCACCGGCCCGGGCCACTTCCAGCTCGACTTCGTCGAGCTGTTCGTGACCACCACCGAGAGCGAGTGGTTCTTCTCGAACTCGGTGAGGGGCGGCCCGGCCGACTTCTCGACGATCTTCGGTCCCGGCACCGGCGACGACTTCTACGTGGGTGACTGGGACGGCGACGGGCGCGACGACATCGCACGTCGCCTGGCTGGGACCCACGACTTCGAGCTGCTCGACATCGACCTGGTGGCCACCGCCGGCACCAGGACGGTGTCGTACGGCGTGCCGGGCGACGAGGTGTTCGTCGGCGACTGGGACGGCGACGGGTTCGACACCCTCGCGGTGCGCCGCGGCAACGTCTTCCTGCTCCGGAACTCGATCTCGCCGGGTCCGGCGTTCCAGCTGGTGGGCTACGGCCTGCCGACCGACGAGGTGTTCGTCGGCGACTGGGACGGCGACGGGATCGACACCTTCGCGGTGCGCCGCGGCAACGTCTTCCTGCTCCGCAACTCGAACACGTCGGGTCCCGCACACCAGGTGATCGGCTACGGCACGGCCGGCGATCCGGTCGTCGTGGGCGACTGGGACGGCGACGGGATCGACACGCTGGCGGTGCGGCGGGGCAGGATGCTCCACGTCCGCAGGACCCTGACCTCGGGCCCGGCCGACTTCGCCTTCACCTACGGCTTCGAGACCGACGAGATCTTCGCCGGCGACTGGGACATCGACGGCCGCGACAGCGTGGTCGCCCGCCGCGAGGTCCTCACGCCCTGACCGATCCCGTTCGGGTGAGCGTCGGGCCCCTCTTCGGGGGCTCGGCGTTCTCCTGACCGCCGACCGGGCGGTTCAGCCGGGCATCTCGAAGCCCTCGCACAGCAGGGCGAAGTGCTTCGATGTCGCGCCCAGACGCGTCGGCAGCACCGCCTGGTAGGCCTCGGACTCGTAGATCTCGCGGGCCCGCTCGATCGAATCGAACTCCAACACGACGGTCTGGTGGCCGGCGCCCTCGCCCTCGAGCTGCTGGGTGTGGTGGTCGAGCACCAGCACCTTGCACTCGGATCCGACCTTCAGGGCCGGGGCCGCCCCGCCCTGGTACTCGCTGTAGGAGTCGGGGTCGTCGATGTCGTAGTTCACGATCAGGTATGCAGCCATGGGGGTCCGTCTAGCACGAAGCGGCCCGCCGATGCTGGGGCGGGTGCCCGCCGCCGTTCGTGCCCCTGACCACGGCGCCCCACCCATGCACACATCCACGGTCATGGCACTACCGTGGCCGCCATGGCCGATCAGGCGGACTTCGCCGAGGCAGCGATGCCGTTCATGGGGCAGCTCTTCTCGACCGCGCTGCGAATGACCCGCAACCGCGCCGACGCCGAGGATCTGGTCCAGGAGACCTACCTCAAGGGCTACAAGGGGTACCACGGGTTCACCGAGGGCACGAACCTACGGGCGTGGCTCTTCCGGATCCTGACCAACACCTACATCAACTCGTACCGCAAGAAGCAGCGCCGGCCCGACGAGTCCGACCTCGAGGACGTCGAGGAGCTGTACCTCTACCGGCGCCTCGGCGGCCGGGAGACCGCGCAGCTCGGCCGCAGCGCCGAAGACGAGCTGATGGAGCACCTCACCGAGGCCGAGGTCCGCGACGCCATCGAGGCCCTTCCCGAGCAGTACCGACTGGCGGTGCTGCTGGCCGACGTGGAGGGGTTCGCCTACAAGGAGATCGCCGAGATCCTCGACATCCCGATCGGGACCGTGATGAGCCGGCTCCATCGGGGAAGAAAGAACCTCCAGAAGCAGTTGTACGAGTTCGGCCTGCGCCGAGGGCTCGTCGAGTCCCGACCGGCGCCCGAACCGACAGAACCGACCGTGAGCGTGGCCGTGGAGGGTCCGCGATCATGACCAACAGCCACGATTGTCCCGGTGTGCCCCACGAGTGCCCCCACTCCCGCTCGGTCATCCAGTCCGCCCTCGACGGGCTGGCCCGAGCCGACCGGGTCGAGCAGCTGCGCGCCGAGCTGGCCCACTGCACGCCCTGCGTGCGGGCCCTCGACTTCGAGATCCGCTTCCGCGTGGTGATGGCCCAGCGCTGTCGCGAGGAGGCACCGCCCGAGCTCCAGGTGCGGATCACCGAGGCCCTGACCACCGTCGACCTCAGCCAGATCGACATCAGCGATCTTTGATGGTTCGCCGTCGCCATCCGTGGCGACGGCCATCCATGGTCGCGGGAATCTGCGGGGGGCTCGGGTGGTTCCCGCTGCGTGGCCGAGCGCAGGATGAGCGGCAGCCCCGTGGGGAGCGAGGAGCGGACCGGTCCACTCTCGCGGGCGGGCCGGACCTGTCGGGAACGCGGCTGCTCCACGGTGCTCTCGGTGTACAACGAGCTCGACTTCTGCTCGCTCCACCAGCCGATGATCGTCCCGCGCATGCGCGGCGTCGTCCTGGGCGACTGACCCCGAGTAGCGGCCGTGGGGTGGCCGTGCATCACTGTCTATGATGAGCGCCCATGACCCTCGCCGCCGTTCCCTGGCACTGGTGGATCGCGCTCCCGATCACGATCGGCGCCATCTTGCTGGTGATCGTCACCATCGTGGGCTACCTGACGAAGGTCGTCTACCCCCGCTACCCGAAGCGGAGGTAAGCCCCGTGACCTCGCCCGTCGACTGGGAGCTCGCCCGACGGGTCGCCATCCGGGTCGCAGGGCGTGCACCGGTCACCCGAGGGTCCCACGACTCCAACGGGTACGGCGCCCTCACCACCGACTTCGCCGAGCTGACCGAACAGGCCGAGGGCCTGGTCGAGGCCCAGACGGGGCTCGTCTCCAGCGCCGGTCCGGCCCGGGCGCGGGTCGTGAACCGGGCCATGTGGGTCAACGCCAACATCGCCTCGTTCCAGCGGCTCCTGCGGCCGCTCACCGAGAAGATGGCCGAGAAGAACACCGGTCGGCTGGCCGGAGTGACGCGGCGGGTGAGCGGGTTCGAGGTCGGGGTCGTGCTGGGCTGGATGTCCACCCGGGTCCTGGGTCAGTACGACCTGCTGGTCATCGAGGACGACGACGTCGACGACCAGGACATCGTGTACTACGTGGGCCCCAACGTGATGGGGCTCGAGCACAAGCACGGTTTCCCGCCGCGCGAGTTCCGGCTCTGGCTCGCCCTCCACGAGACCACCCACCGCGCCCAGTTCACCGGGGTCCCGTGGCTCCGCCAGCACTTCCTCTCGCTCGTCGACCAGACCCTCGACGCGGTCGATCCTGACCCCCAGCGGTTCGTCGAGGCCGCCAAGGAGATCATCGCCGCCCGCCGTGAGGGTCGGGATCCCATGGCCGACGGCGGGCTGCCGGCCCTGTTGGCCTCGCCCGAGCAGCGCCAGGTCCTCGATCGGATCACCGGGATGATGAGCCTGCTCGAGGGCCACGGCGACATCACCATGGACCGCGCCGGTGCCGACCAGGTGCCCTCGGCCGCTCGGTTCGGCAAGGTTCTCCGGGACCGTCGCAGCTCGGCTCGGGGCGTCACCCGGCTCTTCCAGAAGCTGATCGGGCTCGACGCCAAGCTGAGCCAGTACGCGGCCGGCGAGCGCTTCATCGAGGAGGTCGAGCTGGTCGGTGGCCCTGCGCTGGTCGACCGGGCCTGGGAGGGGCCCGAGATGCTGCCCGACATGAGCGAGATCCGAGAGCCGGCGTCGTGGATCGCGCGCGTCGCGACGCCCGACCTGGCGGTCGGCTGACCGGCCGGGTCTGATGGGGCTCTCGCCGCGTCGGGACCGCCTCGCCGATCTGCTCGCCCGGGCCACCTTTCCGCCGCCGCGGACCGCGGTGAGCTGCGCGGTCTCCGGTGGCGCCGACTCGCTGGCGCTGCTCGTGTTGGCCACCGAGGCCGGTTGCGAGGTGACCGCCGTCCACGTCGACCACGGGCTGCGGGCCGGCTCGGAGGCCGAGGCGGAGGTGGTCCGGGCGGCAGCCGACCGGTTCGGCGCCCGGTTCCGCTCCGAGTCGGTGCGGGTCGCACCCGGCCCGAACCTCGAAGCGCGGGCCCGGGACGCGAGGTATGCGGTGCTCCCGCCCGACGTCCTCACCGGCCACACCGCCGACGACAACGTCGAGACCGTGCTGATCAACCTCCTGCGGGGGGCCGGTGTCGCCGGTCTGGCCGGCATCCGCCCCGAGCGGCGGCCACTGCTGGGGCTGCGCCGGTCCGAAACCGCCGCGCTCTGTCACGACCTCGGGCTCACCCCCGTCGACGATCCCACCAACCGCGACCCGCGCTTCCTGCGCAACCGGGTCCGACACGAGCTGCTGCCGCTGCTCGACGAGCTCGCCGGCCGTGACGTCGCACCGGTGCTGGCCCGCCAGGCCCGGCACCTGCGCGGGGTTGGCGACCTGCTCGACGTGATGGCCGCCGACCTCGACCCGACCGACGCGCGGGCCCTGAGCGGGTCCGACCCGACGCTGGCGAGCGTCGCCGTCCGCCGCTGGCTCGGCGGTCGCCCGGGCCTCCCACCGCCCGACACCGCAACCGTCGATCGGGTGCTGGCCGTCGCCGGCAACGACGTCCGGGCCGCCGACGTCGGCGGCGGATGGCGCGTGGCCAGAACCGCCCAACGGCTGCGGCTCGAGCCGCCCCGTCCCGCGAACACCGACGAGCCGGCACGCCGGCGCGTACAGTCCCCGACGTGAGCAACGACTTCGGGCGCGTGCTGCTCTCCGAGGAGGAGCTGCAGCAGAGGGTTCGTGAGCTGGGTGCGGAGATCACCGCCGACTACGCCGGAAGGAGCCCGCTGCTCATCGGCGTGCTGAAGGGCGCCTTCGTGTTCATGGCCGACCTGGCCCGGGCCATCGACCTCCCGGTCGAGGTGGACTTCATGGCCGTCTCCTCCTACGGCAACGCCACCAAGACCAGCGGCGTGGTGCGCATCGTCAAGGACCTCGACCTCGACCTCGGCGGCCGCGACGTCATCCTCGTCGAGGACATCGTCGACAGCGGGCTCACGCTGAACTACCTCCGCAAGAACCTCGAGGCCCGTCACCCGCAGTCGCTCGAGGTGTGCGCGCTGCTCGTGCGCCAGGGCCGTCAGGCCCTCGACCCCGATCTGCGGTACGTCGGGTTCGAGATCCCGCCCGACTTCGTCGTCGGCTACGGCCTCGACGCCGCCCAGAAGGGCCGCAACCTCCCCCACCTCGCAGTGAGCGAATGAGGCGGCGACTGGGTCGAACGACCCGGTCGGCAGGGCCGGCGCACAGAGAGGGTCACGCGGCACCGATACGATGGGTTGCCTCGTGAGCAATCGCCGTCGCATCCTCAGCGTCGTCCTCGCCGTCGTGCTGGCCGGGGGCCTGATCGCCTGGTGGCAGCTCGGGTCCGGCGACGGCCGTCAGTCGCTCACCTTCGACGAGTTCACCTCCCTGATCGACTCCGGTGACGTGGCCACCGCCGAGATCAAGGACCGCGACAACCGGGTCGTCGGCGAGCTGTCCGACGGCACGAAGTACGAGTCCGACTACGTCGCCGAGTTCAGCGACGAGCTGACCACCCGGCTCACCGAGGCCGACCCGCCCATCGCCATCGAGGTCGACCAACAGCGCGACTCGTTCTGGGTCAACATGCTGCTCAGCCTGTTGCCGGTGCTCATCCTCGTGGGCGTGTTCCTGTTCTTCCTCAACGCCCTCCAGGGCGGCGGCAGCCGCATGATGCAGTTCGGGCGGGCCAAGGCGCGGCGCGTGTCCAAGGACCAGCCGACGGTCACCTTCGACGACGTCGCCGGCGCCGAGGAGGCCGTCGAGGAGCTCCGCGAGATCAAGGACTTCCTGAGCGACCCCGACCGCTTCAGCGCCATGGGCGCCAAGATCCCCAAGGGCGTCCTGCTGTTCGGGCCGCCCGGTACCGGCAAGACCCTGCTGGCCCGGGCGGTGGCTGGTGAGGCCGGGGTGCCGTTCTTCTCGATCAGCGGCTCCGACTTCGTCGAGATGTTCGTCGGGGTCGGTGCCAGCCGGGTGCGCGACCTGTTCAAGCAGGCCAAGGACGAAGCTCCGGCCATCGTGTTCATGGACGAGATCGACGCGGTCGGACGCCATCGCGGCGCCGGTCTCGGCGGCGGCCACGACGAGCGCGAGCAGACGCTCAACCAGCTGCTCGTCGAGATGGACGGCTTCGACGTGGCCGGCGGGGTGATCCTCATCGCCGCGACGAACCGGCCCGACATCCTCGATCCGGCCCTGTTGCGACCCGGCCGGTTCGACCGCCAGATCGTGGTCGACCGACCCGACCTCGTCGGGCGCAAGGCGATCCTCGCGGTGCACGCCGCCGGCAAGCCCATCGCCTCCGAGGTCGACCTCGACACCGTGGCCCGGCGCACACCCGGGTTCACCGGCGCCGACCTCGCCAACCTGCTCAACGAGGCCGCCCTCATCGCCACCCGCCGCAACCGCGACCTGATCGCCAACGCCGACATCGACCACGCGGTCGACCGGGTCATCGCCGGCCCCGAGCGCAAGAGCCGGCTGATGTCGGACCGCGACAAGCAGACCATCGCCTACCACGAGGCCGGCCACGCCCTCGTCGGGCACGTGCTGCCCAACACCGACCCGATCCACAAGGTGTCGATCATCGCCCGCGGCCGCGCCCTCGGTTGGACTCTGGCGCTGCCCGAGGAGGACCGCTACCTGAAGAACCGCTCCGAGCTCGAGGACGAGCTGGCCATGCTGCTGGGCGGGCGCACCGCCGAGGAGATCATCTTCGGCGACCCGTCCACCGGGGCCGCCAACGACATCGAGCGGGTGACCGACATCGCCCGGTCGATGGTCACCGAGTGGGGCATGAGCGAGACGCTCGGGCCCCAGAAGCTCGGCAACCAGCACGAGGAGGTGTTCCTCGGCAAGGAGGTCGGCCACCAGGCCAACTACTCCGACGAGGTCGCGGCCCGGATCGACGACGAGGTCCGCCGGCTGGTCGACGCCGCCCACACCGAGGCTCGCGAGATCCTCACCCTGCACCGGGTGACCCTCGACCGGCTGGCCGACGCCCTCGTCGAGAACGAGACGCTCGACGAGGCCGAGCTTCAGCAGATCTTCGGCGATCTCGAGCCGTGGGACGCCGATGCCGTGGCGCGGCCCTCCGGCCCGGTCCCCGGACGGGCCGAGGCCGGCGCCGGCGGGTACCGCTCGACCCGCACCGACGACGACGATCCGCCGGGGTCGCCGCCGTTCCCCGACCGGGCCGACTGACCCTCGGCGAGCGGCCGGACGCACCCGCCCGCACTGCGGTCCTGGCCCGATTGCCGCCCGTAGCAGGGTCTTCCTCGGTACGATCCCCCCATGAGGGGCAAGTGGGCGCAGGGGATCGTTCCCCGGAACTTCCGCTGGATCCTGAAGGATCATCTCGCGGTCTGCGAGCGTCCGGGGGGCTACGGCGACAACCACCGCCGGGTCCGGCGCCAGGAAGAGATCATCTGGATCCGTGAGAACGGCTTCACCCGGATCGTGTCGTTGATCGCCGCCCCCAAGAACCTCCACAACTACGACGAGCTCGGGGTGGCGTGGCTCCACCGGCCGCTGCCCGAGGGCAGCGACATCGGCGCCGAGCTGGTCGAGCACTACGGCGAGATCGCCGAGCTGCTGGCGCAGGGCGAGAAGCTGGTGCTGCACCACGAGGAGCTCGGCGACCGCATGGCCGGCTACGTGGCGGGCTACCTCGTGTGGAAGGGCCTCGTGCCGTCGCCGCCCGAGGCCATCACCGTCGCCGAGCAGATGTTCGGGCGCCAGCTGGGACCGGCGGCACGCGAGGTGGTGGCGCTGGCCGCCGCCCTGGTCACCGACGGCTGAGACCTCGCGCCGCGAGCACCCGATGGCATCGGTCAGGATCCTCGGCCCGGGCCGGGCCGGGACCTCGTTCGCAGTCGCGCTGGCCGAGGCCGGTTGGGACGTCGATCGGGTGTGGGGCCGGGGGGACGACCCCGCCGGGGCGGCGGCCGGCGTCGACCTGGTGCTGATCTGCACACCGGACGCGTCCGTGGCGGCGGTTGCCGGCCAGATCGAGCCCTCGGCCGAGGCCGTGGTGGCCCACGTGGCCGGATCGCTCGGACTCGACGTGCTGGCCGGCCACGACCGCCGGGCGTCGGTGCATCCCCTGGTCGCGCTGCCCGGCGGTGAGGTCGGCGCCCGGCGACTCCGGTCCGGTCGGTGGTTCGCCGTCGCCGGCGAGCCGATCGCGGGCGACGTCGTGTCGTCGCTGGGTGGCCGGGCCTTCGAGGTCGCCGACGACGATCGGGTGCGCTACCACGCCGCGGCGGCGGTGGCCAGCAACCATCTGGTCGCCCTGCTCGGCCAGGTCGAGCGGATGGCCGCCGCCATCGCCGTCCCCTTCGACGCCTACCTCGACCTGGTCCGGGCGAGCGTCGACAACGTCGAGGAGCTGGGTGCTCGGGCCGCGCTCACCGGACCCGCGGCCCGGGGCGACGAGGCGACCGTCGCCCGGCACCTCGCCGCCATCGAGCCGTCCGAGCGCGAGGCCTACGAGGCCATGGTGGCCGAGGTGCGACGGCTCGCCCGGCGATGAGGGTCGTCGAGACCGTCGCCGAGGCCCGGGCCGAGCTGGCTGCGGCCCGTCGGGCCGGCTGGGACGTCGGTCTGGTGCCCACCATGGGCTCCCTGCACGCCGGCCACCGCTCGCTGATCGAACGCAGTGTGGCCGAGTGCGAGCTCTCGGTCACGACGATCTTCGTCAACCCGCTCCAGTTCGGCGCCGGCGAGGACCTCGACGCCTACCCCCGCGACCTCGAGGCCGATCTGGCCATGGCCCGAGAGGCCGGAGTCGATCTGGTGCTGGTGCCGAGCGTGGAGGAGATGTTCCCCCGACCGGCCCAGACGGTGGTGCGCCTCGACAGGTTGGCCGCCGAGCTCGAGGGCTCGGCGAGACCGACCCACTTCGACGGGGTCGCCACCGTCGTCGCCAAGCTGTTCAACATCGCGGGGCCGTGCCGCGCCTACTTCGGGGAGAAGGACTACCAGCAACTGGTCATCGTCGAGGTGATGGCCGCCGACCTGTCGTTTCCGATCGAGGTGGTGCGGTGCCCGACCGTGCGCGAGGCCGACGGGCTGGCGATGTCGAGCCGCAACCGCTATCTGGATGCCGCCGAGCGTGAGGCGGCACCGGTGCTCTTCGCCGCCCTCCGAGCCGGGGTCGACCTCATCGAGGCCGGCGAACGGTCTCCCGGGCCGGTGGAGGCGGCCATGGCCGAGGTGGTGGCGGCGGAACCGCGGGCGGCGCTCGACTACGCGGTCGTGCGCCGAGCCGCCGACCTGGCGCCGGTCTCCCCCCTGCGGGGCGAGCTACGGCTGCTGGGGGCGATGCGGCTGGGCAAGCCCCGGCTGATCGACAATCTCGGCGTCGAGGTGCCGGTAGCCTGACCCGGTGACCGATACCGCCCCCGGTTGGTACAGCGACGCCCTGGGCCGTCACGAGCTCCGCTACTGGGACGGCACCCGCTGGACCGAGCACGTGGCCTCGCACGGCCGCCAGACCGTCGACCCCGCCGAGACGCCGGCCCGCACCGTCCAGGGCCGGCAGTCCCGCGAGAAGGTGCAGCAGCAGGTGCGACGCCAGGCCGGCCTCGAAGCCGTGGGCGGGGGCGGTGGCTGCCTGTTCAGCGAGCCGATCCTGGTCGTGAACCAGAAGGCCAAGCTGATCGAGGTC
>JBFJYB010000049.1:0-10853 GCA_041622835.1 Acidimicrobiales bacterium
CCGACCGTCGACCAGAACGCTGTTCCTGAGGAACCTCCGCCAGCCGGGGATCGCCGACATGGAGATCTTCGCCGACGGGTTCGAGTCCGGCGACGTCTCGGCATGGAGCCGCTGAAGCGGCGGAGGCGTGCGTCGCACGGGCAATGACGGGCGGCTCGACCGGCGCGATGATCGCAACATGAACCCGAGTCGTCACGAAAGGGGCGCACGATGGCAGTGGGCGTGATCATGGACTTCGAGGGCGCGACCCTCGACCAGTACGACCAGATCATCGAGAAGATGAACTTCACCCCCCGCGGTCCCGGAGGGCCGGGCGGGCTGTTCCACTGGGTGACCGAGACCGACGACGGGATCCGTGTGGTCGACGTGTGGGAGAGCGCCGAGGCCTTCCAGTCCTTCGCGGATGCCCAGATCGGTCCCTACTCGCAGGAGGTCGGCATCACCAGCCCGCCGACCACCACCATCCACGAGGTGCACAACTACCTCACCGCCGGCTGACCTCCGTCGAGCCCGGCGATGATCGGGAACCAGTCGGTGCGCAGGCGGTCGCCGTCGGACATCCCGTGGCCGGGGAACGGCGGTGAGGTGGGCCCCGGCCTCGACACGTAGCGGGCGTCGTCGCCGACGAAGCGCAGCGAGAGCACCCGCCGCCGTCGCAGGGAGTGGTTGCCCCGGGCCCCGTGCACAGCCCGGAAGTGGAAGGCCACCGCATCGCCGGGCGCGAGACTCCACTCGAGCACGCGGTGCCCGGGCTCGCGCTCGGGATCGGGCAGCGGCCGGTACCCGCCGCCGTCACGGTAGAAGTCGTCCCCCGCGAGCCACCTCACCGGGTTGACGTCGCGCTCCCACCGGTGCGATCCGGCGATCACCCGCAGCGAGCTCTCCCGCACCGGGTCGACCGGGATCCAGAAGCTCACCGTCTGCCACCCGTCGACGAAGTAGTACGGGCTGTCGCAGTGCCACGGGGTCTCCTTGGCGGTTCCCGGCTCCTTGACCAGCACGTGGTCGTGGAAGAACTGGGCCGTCTGCGACCCCATGAGCCGCGCGGCCACGCCCGCGGCCGGCGACTCCCGCACGACCCGCTCGATCTCCGCGATCCGCCCCCAGTTGCAGTAGTCGTCGAAGAACCGCCCGGTGCCGCCGGCCTCGACGTTCTCGGCGCCGAACTCGCCGGGCGCGGCCAGGTTGCGCTCGATCCCTGCTTCGATGACGTCGACCCAGTCGGCGAACAGCCCGGGGAGCGGCACCGCTCCGTCGGCGGCGAACGCCTCACAGGCCTCGGCGGTCACAGGCGCAGGTGTCACCGAGCCGAGCCTACGGACTCGACCGGGGAAGATCAGTCGCGGCGCTCGATCGTCACCCGGTCGCGTCCGTTCTGCTTCGACTCGTACAGCGCCGCGTCGGCCCGAGCCACCAACGACTCGACGTCGGAGCAGCCGTGATCCATGCGAGCACCACCGACGCTCATGGTCACGGTGAGCGACCCCGCCGACGTCTCGACGACGAGGGTGGAGATGCTGGTCCGGATCCGATCGGCGGCACGGGTGAGCTCGTCGTCGTCCTCGATCACCGGGAGCACCAGGGCGAACTCCTCGCCCCCGTAGCGCGCGACCAGCTCGCCGCGCCGCGCGATCTCGCCGAGCTTGGCGCCGATCGCGGCGAGCACGGCATCGCCGGCCGGGTGGCCGTAGCAGTCGTTCACGTTCTTGAAGTGGTCGATGTCGAACATGAGCAGCCCCACCGAACCGGGAAGGTCGTGGCGAGCGCGAGCCTGGACCTGCTCGTCGAGGAACGCGTCGAGCGAGGCCCGATTGGCGATGCCGGTCAGCTGGTCGACCCGGGCGGCGCTCTCGAGCCGGCGGTTCTCCTCGATGAGCTCGCGGCGCCGGTCGGCATCGTCCTGGATGGCGGTCATGCTCAGCTGGAGCATCCGGCGACGAGCCCGGTCGAGGAGATCGTGGTGGGTGGCCGGGCCGAGCTCGATCCGCAACATCTCGGCCGTGATCCGCACGTCGGCCTCGCACGAGGCGAGCAGGTCCTGGACCAGGTCCTCGTCGAGCCCGAGGCATCGCGAGGCCGAGTCGATGAGCTCCCAGAGTCCGTCACCGTCGCCCTGGGGATCGAGGACGGTCTCGGCGCGCAGGGCGACGTGGAGGATCCGCGTCAGCGGCTCGTCCACGACCTCGTCGGTCGGGACGTCGCGCCCGCGGACTGCGACCGCCATCGCTTCGGGCAGGCCCCAGCGCTGCAGCAGCCGCGAGGTCAGCTCGTCGGAGGCGAAGCCGAGCACGGCGCGCTCCTCGGTCGCACCGGGCCACGAGCCACCTTCCGAGCAGACGCGGGAGTACGCCTCGGACGCGTTGGTGGCCAGGACGATCCGCCCCAGGTGTCCGAGCAGCCCGGCGACATAGGCGTCGTCGCCGTGTTGCGGCGCCGTCGCCTCGGCCAGTCGCCGTGACACGACGGAGCTCACGATCCCCCGCCGCCAGAACTCCTCGTAGCTGAACCCCCCCTCGGTGCCCGCTCGCGGCACGCCATCGGTGAGGCTGAACGACAGCGCCATGAGCCGGACGGTGCGCATCCCGAGCAGCACGGTGGCCTGGGAGATGTTCGACACCTCACGGCTCAGCCCGAACATCGCCGAGTTGGCGACCTGTAGGACGCGCGCGGTGAGGGCCGGGTCCTTCTCGAGGGTCCGCTGCAACCTCGACAGGTCGCAATCCTCGGCCTCGATGAGGCGCAGGACCTCCATGGCGGCGCCGGGCGAGCTCGGCAAGGCGTCAGGGTCGGTGGTGAGCTCCTCGAGGGTCGGCGCATCGGCCAGGTTCATCGTGGCCACCTGCTAGCCGACCGCCACCGGGATGGGGCCGATCAGTCGGACCGCCATGACCGCGGCCTGGGTTCGGCTGCTCACGTTCAGCTTGCGGAACAGGCGGGTGAGGCAGTTCCGTACCGTCTTCTCGGCCAGCATGAGCTGCTCCGCGATCTCGCGGTTGTTCATGCCCTCGGCCAGACAGAGCAACAGCTCGACCTCGCGCTCGCTGAAGCGCCCGGCCGCGTCGAGAGGCGTCGGCGCGGCCGCCCGTACCGGGGAGCTGGCCGCGTCGGCGGCCCGCTCCCGCGCCCGCTCGCCGCAGACGCCGGGATCGACCGCCATGACGCCCTTGCCGGCCTGCCGGCAGATCTCGGCCAGCCGGTTGGCGGGCGCCCGGCGGTCGGCGAAGCCGCTGATGCCCCCGTGCCACAGCTCCATGACCCGGCGCATGGGCATCGCGTCGCACAGCAGGACGCACCGGAGCCGTGGCGCGGCGGCTCGGAGGCGCTGACACAGGAGGTCACCGGCTCCGTCGTGGGCGTCCACGTCGACGAGGACGATGTCGGCGAGGACGCGACGGATGGCCGATACCGCCTCGGATGCCGCCGCGGTCGCGACCAGCTCGATGCCGGCGGCGGCGTGCAGGGCGCGTTCGAGGCCGAACCGGAGGATCTCGTGGTCTTCGACGACGATGACGCGCAACGGGGCGCCAGTCGCGGTGGTCTCACCGGTTCCAGGGCCGGCCTTCGTCGCGGCCGCGTGGTCCGTGACCACATCCACCGTCATCACCATCCTTGGCGGTTCGTCCTCGGCCGCATCCGTACGGCCTGTAGTGCGAGTTTCGGTCCGACGCCCCGAGGAATGAGTCGCCTTTCAGGGGGCGATCAGAGACATCGAGCCCCGGCGATGGCACAATGGGTCGTCGATTCGTGGCGGGCGATGCTCACGGTCGCCCACCGAGCCGCCCACGACCGACCCAGGACCGAAGACCCCGACAGGAGGCAGCCGCGATGGTCACCCCGGACCAGGTACGCCAGAAGACGTTCACGATCAGCCGACGCGGCTTCGACCAGGTCGAGGTCAGCTCGTTCCTGGTCGACGTCGCCAGCAGCCTCGAGGACGCCCTCGCCGCCGTCGACGGTGGGCAGCCAGCCAGCGGCCCGGTGGCCACCGCCCATCCCGACCTCTACCAGGACGAGTTCACCAAGGTCTCGGGCCAGATGGCCGAGCTGCTCCGGTCGGCTCACGAGAAGTCGGTGACCCTCAAGGCCGAGGCCGAAGCCGAGGCCCGGGCCACCGTCGCCGCGGTCGAAGCCGAGATCGCCGCGAAGCGCCAGGCCCACGAAGAGCAGATGGCGGCCGAGCTGGCCCAGGTCGAGCTGCGGGCCCAGGACATCAAGAACGAGGCCGACAACTACTCGGGCTCCACCCGACAGCAGGCCGACACCTACAGCAACGAGGTGCGGGCCGAGGCCGAGGCCTACGCCGAGAGCCTCCGCACCGAGGCCCGCCAGGACGCCCAGAACATCATCATGGAAGCCGAGGAGTACTCGAAGAACGCCCGGGCCCAGGCCGACACCTATCACGAGAACCGCCGCAACGAGGCCGACGAGTACATCACCGCGGCCAAGATGGACGGCGACCGCGACCGCCAGGAGGCCGAGCGTCTGCTCGACACGGCCAAGGCCGACTCCGAGGCGACGGTCGCTCAGGCCGAGCGCAGGGCTCAGGACATCATCGAGGGCGCCAAGCAGCTGGCCACCGCCCGGGTCGAGGAGACCATCACCAAGGGCCGGGGCATCGTCAGGAACCTCATCGACGCCGAGCGCGACGCCCGCGAGCGCCTCGGCCGGGCCCACACCTCGCTCAGCACCGCCCTCGATCAGCTCGAGGTGCCCGACATCCCCGAGCTGGCCATCGACGACGATGACGACGACCGGCCCAAGCTGGCCGCCGTCAACGACGACCTGGCCTGAGCCGGGACCGCCCCGCCCTCAGGCGTGGCGGTCGACGAACTCGTAGACCTCGGCGATGTCGACGCCGGGGAAGGGGCTGAACCGCTCACCCAGCTCCGGCAGCCCCGCCACCACGTGCTGGCGGTCGCGCGCCGAGGGCCAGACCCGACCGGCCCACCGGGAGGCCCGGTCGTCGATCGACTCGGCGATCGACGCCGCCGAGGAGACGAGCCGACGCGTCGTGTCGCTGCCGCGGAAGTACCCGGCCTGGTCCTCGGTCGTGCCCAGCGTCACCGCGCTGTGAGGCGACGCGTCGACCTCGACGTGGGTCACGCACCAGAACGGTCCGACCGGCGTGTCGGTGTATTGGTGGTGCAACGAGAACGTGTCGGAGGACTGGAAGGCCTGGCGGGGCCCCCAGGTGGGGGGGACCCGTTGCCCCTCGAGCGTGCCGTCGACGTGGGCGGGGAACGGCACGCCGTCGTTCTCGTAGGCCTTGCGGATCACCCCCTCCTCGTCGGTGCGCATGAAGTGGACGGTGATCCCCAGGTGGCGCGTGGCCAGGTTGGTGATCCGGTGAGCGGCCATCTCGTAGGAGATGTAGAAGACCTCCTTGAGATCCTCGGTCGACACGTCGCCGTTCGCCTTGGCCTCGCGCAGCACCTTCACGGCCGGCGCCTCCGGCGCCAGCACCGCCGCCGCGAAGTAGTTCGACTCGACCCGCTGGCGCAGGTACTCCTCGATGTTGCGCGGGTCGCTGTGGTGGAGCGCGAAGTGGCCGATGGTCGACAGCACCACCGAGCGGGCCGAGCGGGTCGGCAGCTCGTTGCGCTGGGGGATGTACACGACCCGGTTCTCGAGGTCGGTCACCGAGCGGGCCGACTTCGGGAGGTCCTGGACCCGGTCGATCGTGAACCCGAAGTGGGCGGCGAGGTCGATGAGCATCCGCTCGGAGATCGGGCCGTACCCCGGGTAGTCGATGGCCGCCAGCGCCTCGGTGGCGGCGGCCTCGAAGTCGGGGTAGTAGTTGTCGCGCTCGCGCATCTCGGACCGCAGCCGAAGGTTGGCGACCCGAGCCGGGTCGGTCGCCGACACGGCCGCCGCCTCGGCCGCCTGGAGCTCGCCATAGAGGGCGACGACGTGTTCGAGCACGTCGTCGGGCACCTTGGCCCCCGGCTTGAGGTGAGGCAGCCGCAGCCCGCGGTACCTGGGCTCGGCCTGGATCCGCGCCACGGCGATCTCCAGCTCGGCTCGGCGGCTCGGGGGGCGGGAGTCGAGCAGATCGGCGGCCGAGCACCCGAGGGCGTCGGCCAGCTCTCGGATCAGCCCCAGCTTGGGCTCGGTGTGGCCGTTCTCGAGCTGCGACAGCGACGGGCCGGGCTTGCCGACCAGCTCGCCGAGCTGGTCGAGGGTGAGCCCCCGGCGCCGCCGCTCGTGCCGGAGCCGGTGGCCGAACACCAGGGTGTCGATCGTCGACGTGGCCATAAGATCCGCCGATCTTACCGGTGTCGCAGGAGAGGCGCTGGCAAAATCCCGTGATCTTGCCCGGTGGCCGGACCTACCTCGGGACCTCCTCGCCCAGCACCTCGACCAGACCGTGCGGGTCGGCCACGGTGATCGTGACGGCGGAGTGGTCGCGGAAGCCGATGACCTTCGGCACCCGCTCGGCGAAGTGGACGCACACGCCGGCCGCGGTGTTGGAGCCGAAGGTCAGGCCGTCGTCGGCCAGCGAGAGCCGGGCACCGATCGCCTTCCACCAGCGGTAGCCGGTGGTGACGTGGGCGCCGGTCACGTTGGCCAGGGGGGTGTCGAGCTTCATCCGGCCGAACGTCGCCACGAAGCGGTCGTCGTCGGTCAGGCACACGCCGTCGTCGGGGCTCAGCCGGAACGGGGCCAGCAGGGCGCGGTAGCGACGATCGACTTCGAGCGGGAAGAAGCGGGTGGTGGTCACGGTGAAGCGGCTCATCGTAGCGGCCGCCGACGCAAGCGCTCGCCGACCGCGGGCCTCCCGGTCCGCGCACGTCACGTGGTGGTCCAGACGCGAAGCGTGAAAGCCGGTAGGGTGGCCCGCGGGTGGATCCGTGGAGGCGTGCCGCGCGAGAGGCAGGACGGGCGCGAAGATTCGGGCGCGGAAGGGATGGGGCATGGCTCGGCGCCGTGGCTCGTCGGGCGACAGCGCAGCGGGACTGGCCGGCGCACCTCGCGCCGAACAGGTCCTCGCCGAGGCCGAGGCCGCGCTCGGCGTCGGCTCCCCCGAGTGCGACCTCATCGGGGTGTTCGTCTTCGACGCCCGGCCCCAGATCGTCGCGGTCAGCACCGCCATCTTCTACTGGCTCGGCTGGACCGGCGACGCGCTCAGGCCCACGCCGCCCCGCGACTTCGTCCATCCCGACGACCTCGTCGCCGCCTCGGAATCCCTGGCGGGGGCGCTCGAGTACCCCGGCTACCCCGGCTACCTGGCGCCGGTCGACCTGCGGGTCCGGGCTCCGGGCGGGCGCTGGGTCCCGGTCGAGGTCCGTGCCGAGCGCAGCATCGACGGCGGCGACCCCCGGCTCTTCGTGTTCAGCCTCCGCGACGCGTCCGATCGGAGTCGCACTGACGCACTGGTGACCGACCAGAACCAGGTGCTCGAGATGGTGGCCCGCTCGCAGCCCGTCGAGCGGACCTTGCATCGGATCGCACGGTTGGTGGAAGACCACGCCGAGCGGGCGGGAGCGTGCTGCATCATGATCGCCGCCGACGGCGTGCTCGCACCGGGCGCAGCGCCGTCGCTGGGATCCGAGCTGACCGCAGCCCTCGGCTCGGTGATCATCGGCCCGGCCGCCGCCGCGTGCGGGACGGCGGCCCACCGGGGTCAGGCCGTCGTCTGTCCCGACATCGCCGTCGACCCGCTGTGGCTCGGCCGTCGCGAGCCCGCCCTCGGAGCCGGCTACCTCGCCTGCTGGTCCACCCCTGCCCTGGACTATCGGCGCGGGACCACCGTCGGGACCGTCGACTTCTACGCGACCGAGGCGGGGCTCCCCACCCCGCAGCAGGCCCGGCTCCTCGAGCTGGCCGCGTCGCTGGTGGTCGCGGTGCTCGAGCGGCGCAGGGCCGACGCCATGCTCGTCTACCAGGCCACCCACGACCCCCTCACCGAGCTGCCGAACCGCACGCTGCTCGACGACCGACTCGGGCAGGCCCTGCTCGCCGGCCGAGGGGCGCCCGCCACGGTGGCGGTGATCTTCTTCGATCTCGACAACTTCAAGAGCGTCAACGACGCCTTCGGGCACGCCGAGGGCGACGGCCTGCTGGTCGAGGTGGCCCGGCGCTTCGAGTCGACGCTGCGACCCGGCGACACCGTCGCCCGGTTCGGCGGCGACGAGTTCGTCGTCCTGTGCCACAACATCAACCGGCCGTCGCAGGCCGCGCAGGTCGCCCGTCGTGCTCAGGCGGCGCTCGCCGATCCGATCGCGATCGCCAAGACCCCGGTGGTGGTGACGGCCAGCGCCGGGATCCGGGTCGCCGACAAGCCGGGGCTGACCGTCGACGACATGCTGCGCGACGCCGACACCGCCATGTACCGCGCCAAGGCCCAGGGCCGCGGTGGGGTCGAGATCTTCGACGAGACACACCACGCCGCCGCACTGGCCCGCCATGCCCTCGAGACCGACCTCCGACTCGCGGTGGACGCCCACGACATCACCGTCCACTTCCAACCGATCGTGTCGCTCCGCGACCGGTCGATCGTCGGGCTCGAGGCCCTTGCTCGCTGGGAGCACCCCGATCACGGGCTGCTGTACCCGGGGAGCTTCATCGGCGTGGCCGAGGATCTCGGCGTGATCGGGCGCCTGGGGGCGTCGATCCTCGGACAGGTGTGCCGATGGCGATCCGAGGCCGACGCCCCGCCCGAGGTCGTGACCTGGGTCAACGTCTCGGCGGCGCAGCTCGCCGACTGGTCGTTCATCGAGACCCTGACCGCCACGCTGCGGACCCACGGCATCCCGCCCCGCTCCATGGGCGTCGAGATCACCGAGTCGATACTCATGGACGATCGGCCCGGATGGGCCGACATGCTCCGACGGCTCGCCGACACCGGGGTGCGCATCGGGATCGACGACTTCGGCACCGGCTACTCGTCGCTGGCCTACCTGCGCCGCTTCCCCATCCACGTCCTCAAGATCGACCGCTCGTTCGTCCAGGACCTGCCGAACCCGACCGGTCGCGCCATCATCTCGGCGGTCACGGCCATGGCCGACGCGATGACCCTGGAGTGCTCGGCCGAGGGCGTGGAACGTGACGACCAGATCGCCGAGCTGGTCAGCCTCGGCTGCGGGCAGGCCCAGGGTTATCTCCTCGGCGAGCCGGCGGCGCCGGCCGCGCTGCCGAAGCTCTGAGGTTTGCGCCGGGCGGAATCGGGTACGTCGGGGCCACCACATTGTGCGGCACCGACGCCCGTCGAGCCCGCCCGAACCGAGAGGAGCACTCATGTCCCAGGACGCCCGTGTGACGAAGGATCTCATCGAGACGCTGAAGGACGGCCAGGAGGGCTTCGCATCGGCCGCCGACCGGCTTGCCGAGTCGACCTGGTCCGAGCTGGCGCCGGAGTTCCGTGAGTACGCAGACCAGCGGGCCCGGTTCGCCTCCGAGCTGGGGACGCTGGCGGCGCGCTACGGCGACGACATCGACGCCTCCGGATCGCTCGCCGCCGCTACCCACCGCTTCTGGATGGCAGTGAAGGACACGTTCTCGGGCGACGACCCAGACGGGGTCCTCGATGCGGCCGAGCAGGGCGAGGACCATGCCGTCTCCGAGTACGAGAAGGCGCTCGAGACCGACATCTCGCCCGAGCTCCGGACGGTCGTGCAGCGACAGCTGAGCGAGATCCAGGCTGCCCACAACCGCGTGCGCGCCCTGCGCAACGCCGCCTGATCGGACGGGGCGCTAGGTAGCGGTCCTCGGGGCGAGCCGGCCACGCGCCGCCATCACCTCGGCGAGCTTGTCGGGGTTGACCACCGCCGACACCCGCCGTACCAGGTCACGGTCGAAGCCCAGCGCCACCAGCGTGACCGGCTCGCCGTCGACCAGCGCCAGGAACGCCGGGTCGCCGTTCGCCTCGAGGACCTCGATCTCTCCGTGTGACGGGAAGCGCTTGGCGAGGTTGACCATGAACCGTGCCACGTTGGCGGCGCCGACCACCGGCCGACGAGCCGCGTGGTGGTCGGCTCCCCCGTCGCTCACGTGGACCACGTCGTCGGCCAGCAACGCGCTCAGCTGCTCGGGGTCTCCACTGAGCAGGGCGGCACCGAACGCGGCGACCAGCTCGTCGGTGCGCGCCGACGGGAGCTCGAACCTCGGCCGCTCGTTGCGCACCCGCTCGCGGGCCCGGCGAGCGATCTGGCGGCACGCCGTCTCGCTACGGTCGACGACCCGGGCGATCTCGTCGTAGGACGTGCCGAAGACCTCGCGCAGCAGGAACACCGCCCGGTCGACGGGGTTCAGCCGCTCGAGGACGGCGAGGAAGCTGAGGGTGATGGTCTCGTCGACCTCGACGACGCGCGCCGGGTCGTTCTCGGTCACGATGGGCTCGGGCAGCCAGGGCCCCACGTAGGTCTCCCGCTTTCGCTGGGCCGACCGCAACCGGTCGATCGAGAGGCGGGTGGTGACCGTGGTGAGAAACGCGGCCGGCGTCTCGACGCGGTCGGCGTCGACCCCCTGCCACCGCAGGTACGCGTCCTGGACGATGTCGTCGGCGTCCATCACGCTGCCGGTCATGCGGTAGGCGAGCCCGAAGAGCCGAGACCGCTCGCGTTCGAAGGCGTCGACCGCGCTCACGCCGCGGCTCTGGGCCGCCGCGACAGCCGCTGGGCTGCGGAGCGGGCTGCGGCGCGGCCGCTGGCCAGGGCGCACTCGCCGAGGAGGCCGGTGTCGCCGACCCAGTCGCCGGCCAGGTACACGCCAGGTCGGTCCGCCACCTCGACCGGCGGCCGGCCGGCCAGCCCGCCCCGGGACGCCAGCGGGATGCCGTGGGTCACCGTCATCCGGTACAGGAAGCGTTCGTCGACCACCCGCGCCACCCGGGCCTGGGCCACCACCGCGTCGAG
>JBFJYB010000050.1:0-10798 GCA_041622835.1 Acidimicrobiales bacterium
GTTGCGGTCGACGATGCCGTTGGCCTCGGCCAGGGCCGCGACGGTCACCCCGTACCGGGCCGCGATATGCGCCATGGTGTCGCCCGGTGCCACGGTGTGGGTCCGCGCCGGCGCGTCGCCGGGACGATCGTCCGGGGGTTCCTCCCGGACGGGCCTGTCCCGGGCCGGCTCGTCCTGTCGACCGGGTCCCACGGTCAGCACGGTTCCGATCACGATCAGGTCTGGATCGGCGATGTCGTTGGCCTCGGCCAGGGCCGCGACGGTCACCCCGTACCGGGCGGCGATGCGCGCAAGGGTGTCGCCGGGCGCGACCGCGTGATCGTCGACCCGGTTCGGGCCCCGGCGGGCATCGGTCGGCGCGCCGCGGCCGGGGATGGTGAGGGTCTCGCCGATCTGGATCAGGTTCGGGTTGGCGATGCTGTTCGCTTCGACCAGCGCACCGACGGTCACGCCGTAGGAGGCCGCGATCCCCGCGAGCGTGTCGCCGCCCGCGACCTGGTGGCTCGTCGCCCCGGCTGCGTTGTCGGGAAGCACGAGAACCTGGCCCACGACGATGTGGTCGACGTCGCGAATCCCGTTGTGCAGGGCCAGCTCCCGCATGCCGAAGCCGTGCGCCTGGGCGATCCCCGACAGGGTCTCGCCGGCGACGACGACGTGCTCGGCGCTGTTGGCCGGCGCCATCCCGACCGCCAGCCCGGCCGACAGCACCACCGCGGCGTAGCGCATCCGGCGCCGGCAGCTCGTCGAACGGGGCCATGCAACCCGCTCGATCGGCGGCGGATCGCCGGTCGTCGGTTCGCGACGATCGCCCGGGGCGGCGATCGTCGGGTCGCAGGACAGGTCGGGATGGTCGTACACGCCAGTGAGCCGGGAGCCTTTCTCCCCTGCTCCGCCCACGGAGAATGGTGATGATAGGTGGGCCCACTCGTCACATCAACCCCGTTGGCAACATCAGCCCCACAGGCAACGCCAGCCCCAGACGCAACACCAGCAGCGTTGGCGGCCCCCACCCCAGGCAGGAACCGGCCGATCAGGTGGCGTGACGACGAGCTTCGGCCCGGCGCTCGGCCGACAGGCGCTCGAGAGGTGGTTCGGGCGAACGGTCGACGAACTGCATCATCTCGGCGACCACCCGGTGCCCGGCCTCGTCGGCGATGAGCCGGTGCATCTCCTGGCCGACCTCGCGATAGGCCGGGTGGCCCTGGGGCGTCGTTCGAAGCTCGATCAGGTGCATGGCCTCGCGCGCGTTCATCTGCATGACGTACCGCACGCGGTAGGCGAGCGCCACCGCGTAGCTGGCCTGCTCGGGATACGACTCGGCCAACGCTTCGTACAGCAGTCGGGAGCGATCCATGGCGGCTTCGAACTGGTCGCCGTAGCCCGCCGCGCTCACCGCCTCGGGCAGCGTGTACCCGTGCTCGGGGGTCAGTGCCTGCCACTCGATGGTCAGCATCCGGTGGCGCTGGAGGTCGCGGAACGCGCCGTAGTCGGTCAGGACGTCGAAACGGTAGGCGGTCCGTTCGAGGGCGCGCCCCGGCTTGTGCCGGCGGTTCCGCCGGTCGCCGACGTAGGCCCTGGCCACCGAGAGCCGATCGTCGGAGGACATGGCCCGCACCCGGCGCTCGATCTGGTCCTCGGGCAGCGTCACGTGCGGGTACAACATGGCGGCGATCATCTTGACCTCGCCGTCGGGATCGAAGTCGACGAGCCGGACCGGCGGAGCCGGGTCGACCGGTGTGGTCGGCGACAGGAGCCGGTCGGCGACCGCGGCCATGGCCTCCCGGCGATCGGCGAGGTAGCCGCTCGCCGCCACTCCCCGATCCTCGAGGTCGACTCGCCGGAGGAACGACGGGATGACCTTGCGGAGCTCGGTCAGCATCAGGTCGGCGTAGGTACGGGCCTCGGGCAGCGGGTGCGACCTCATCCGCAGCAGGAGGGCCTCGTAGGCCTGACCGGTGCCGTAGATCCCGACGTTGGACAGCGAGGCGGCCGGCAGCATGCCGCGGATCGCGTCGAAGGCCTTGGCCCGTATCGCCTGGCGGTACACGAAGTCGCTGTCGGTGCTCTCCTTGGGGAACTGGGCGCGGAAGAACTCCCCGATCGGCGCCAACAGCTCGGCGTAGCTGTCGAACAGCCGGTCCATGTCGGCGACGTAGCGGGTACCGAGCGCGGACCTCGTGACCTCGGGGTCACGGAAGTAGCGGTAGCGGCCGCCGATCCGGCTGTCGTAGGCGATGTAGCGGGTCGACTGCTCGAGGTAGGCCATCAGCCGACCCCACTCGAGCACCTTGGTGAGCAGGTTCGACGCCTGCTCGCAGGCCAGGTGCACGCCGCCGAGCTGGGCGACCGAGTCGTCGCCGTACTCGAAGAAGATGCGGTCGTAGAGCTCCTCGGCTCGACGCAGGCCGACCGTGGCGTCGATGGTCTGGTCACCGGAGATGTCGAGCTCGCCGACGAACTCGTCGAGGAACAGCCGGCGCAGGCTCTTGGCCGACCGTGAGTACCGGGCGAACAGCGCCCCCTTGACGACCTCGGGCAGGTTCACCAGGGCGAAGACCGGCAGGTCGAGGTTCGTGAAGTATCGCCGGAGGACGTCGGCCTCCTCGGGGGAGAACTCCTCGGCGACGTAGACAGCCACGGGCGCCGAGGTTAGGCCGCGGGCGGCAGGGGTCCGTGGACCTCGACGAGGTTCACGAGGGTGGAGCCGAACCCGCGAGGGCCCCGTCGGCCGAGCCGGCCCGGAACGTCTCGCGGACCGCGTCGAGCGCGTCGGGCTGCAGCCACAGGTCGGCCACGGTCATGGCCATCGCGGTGGCCCCGTCGAGCACGCCTGCGTCGCCGCTCTCGGAGCCGGCGTGACGTTCGAACTCGGCGGTGTGGATGGCGACGTCGGCCGGCGCGACCTTCACCATGGGGTGGATCGACGGCACGAGGTGGCTGACGTTGCCCATGTCGGTGCTGCCGACGACGCGGTTGTCGGGGCTCGGCTCGGCCGGCGGGCGCCCGATCGATGCCGCGTTCGAGGCGTAGAGGGCGGAGAGGGGGCCGTTGTCGACCATGTCGGCATAGGCAGGGTCGATCCACTCGTGCTCCATCTCGCAGCCGGCAGCGCTGGCCCCGGCCTCGAGGCAGCCGATGACCCGGGCCTTCAGCGACTCGAGCAGGTCGAACCGGGGCGAGCGGACGTACCAGTGGGCGGCTGCGGTGCGGGGCACGATGTTCGGCTTCTCGCCGGCCTCGGTGAAGATTCCGTGGATGCGCTCGTCGGGGCGGATGTGCTGGCGGAGCGCGGCCACGTTCACGTACCCGAGGACGGCCGCGTCGAGGGCGTTGACCCCCTTGTGGGGTGCGGCGGCTGCGTGGGCGGCGCGGCCGTGGTAGCGGACCCGCACCTGGTGGATGGCGAGCGTGCTCATGCTCACCAGGTCGGCGCCGGCCGGATGGACCATGAGCGCGGCGTCGATGCCGTCGAACGCGCCCCGTTCGGCCATTCGCACCTTGCCACCACCGCCCTCCTCGGCAGGGGTTCCCAGGATCACCACCCGGCCGCCGGCAGCCTCGGCCAGCTCGGCGGCGGCGAGCCCGGCGCCGAGGCCGGCGGCGGCGATGATGTTGTGGCCGCAGGCGTGCCCGATCTCGGGCAGCGCGTCGTACTCGCAGATGACGGCGACGGTCGGGCCCGCAATTCCGGCCCGAGCGACGAAGGCGGTGTCGAGCCCGTAGGCGCCCCGCTCGACGTCGAGCCCCTCGTCGGCCAGGACGGCGGTGAGGCGATCGTGGGCGTGGTGCTCCTCGAAGCACAGTTCGGGGTGGGCATGGATGTCGTGGGAGACGTCGATGAGCAGCTCGGAGCGAGACCGGATCGACTCCCGGACGCGATCCTTGGCCGCGGCCAGGTCGATGGACGGCGCTCCGCTCATCCGGGAAGAGTAGCCGCCCGCCTCCACGCTCAGACCACGACGAGGAGCGTGTCGGGCTCGACCCGCACCGAGACCCGCTCGACGCGACCGGTCGGCGCGCCGTCGAGGTCGACCCGCATCGGGCTGGCGAACTCGAACTGCGTCGCCGTGACCTGGCGCTGCGAGATCCGAGGGTGAGGGACGTGGGCGCCGGTCGGCAGCCGACGCAAGGCCTTCCACCGGTCGGCCAGCCCGAGATCGGCCTCGACGACGTCGAGGCGGCCGTCGCCGGGGTGGGCTCGCGGCGCCACGTCCCAGCGGCGGAGCAGACCACCGTTCATCACCGCGATCACCGGCCCCCGCAGCCACGACCGCCGCATCACCAGGTGACTGACGAACCAGACGAGGCGTCCGTCGAGCAATGCAGCACCGAGGTCGCAGCTCAGCTGGACCGCCTCGGCCGTGTGCAGCCGGGCCACGTCGCCCTTCCCGCCGAGCGAGCGGGCCAGGTCGCCGCCGGCCAGGCCCAGCGGCGGGATGGCGGCCCCGGCCCGGCGGGCTGCGGTCACGATCTCGTTGGCCTCGGCATCGCTGTGCACGACCACGCCGTCGGGCGGGAGCGCTCCCGGCCGACCCCAGTCCTCACCCCGATCGATCGGCACCACCGTCTCCCGCGTCGACCGCCGACGAGGCGGTGACCACGCCCCGCTGAAGCGCCTCGGCCGCGGCCCGCATGGCCCGGGCCGTGTCGGCCCGTGTGGTCACCTGGGCGAGCTGGCGGAGGAGGTCGACGAGCTGCTTGACGTTGCGGACGAAGTCACCGCCGCTGAAGTCGTCGCCCAGGGCGCCGCCGAGGCCGTCGCCCCTCGCCCATCGGTATGCGGTGGCGGCGAATCCCGCCTCGGGTGGGCGGGTCGTCGGCCCGGCGAGCTCGGACTCGTCGTGGTGCAGATCGATCGCCAGGTCGCCCAGCCGGTCGATGCGGTGCTGGAGCTCCCGGTCGGGTGGCCCGCGCCGCGCCGGCGGGCTGGCGGTGCGCTCCTCGAAGGTCAGACACGACGCCAGGGCGGCCACCGCCGGTGGGTCGATGTCGTCGAACAGGCCAGCCCCGATGGCCTCGGCGGCCAGGAGATCGCACTCGTGGAAGATGCCCGCCAGCCGGTGGCCGGCCCCGGTCAGTGCCCAGCCCTCGACGTAACCGCGTCGGCCCAGCAGAGCCCGCACCTGGTCGAAGACCCGGCGGAGCGAGGAGGTCCGGCTCTCGATCCGGCGTTCCAGCCGCTCGGCGGCGCGCCGCTCACGTTCGAGCTTCCTGGCCGCCGCCACGTGGGCCTCGGCGTCGGGGCAGGCAGCCACCGGGTGATCGACGTCGCTCCGCGGCCGCGATGGCCGGCGACGCTTTCCCAGCCGCACACGCGAGAGGCGCCGGCTCACGTCGCGACGGAACTCCGGCAGGTGGGGGGCGAACGGCCGGGGGAGATCGATGCGGGCCAGCCGCTCCGGGGCGACGTCGAAGTCGTCGTCGGACAGCTCGTGGAGCTCCCCGTCGCGGTCGAGACCCTTGATCCGCACGGCTCCCTTGGACCGGTGGGCGACGCTGAGCACGGCGATCCGGCTGCGGGCACCGGCGTCGTACACGTCGACCACGTCGCCCGGCCGGAGCTGGCTCAGCGCAGCGCGCCGGCTGTCGCGGGTCGGCCGCCCCGAACCCCGTTCGGCCAGCATGCGGACGTACTCGGCGACGTCGCCCCGGTCGCAGGTCGCGGCGGACGTCAGCTCCTCGACGGCGCGCCGTCGCCGGCCCAGCTGACGCTCGAGCCTGGTCACCTCCCGGTCGGCCTGGAACTGGGCGAACGACGACGCCAGCAGCTCGTGGACCTGATGCTCGTCGTAGCGGTCGACCAGGTTGGCGACCATGTTGTAGGTCGGGCGGAACGCCGACTCGAGCATGAAGGAGCGGCTCGATGCCAGTGCGGCGACGTCGTCGAAGCCGACCCAGGGCGACCACAGCACGACGGCGTGGCCCAGCGAGTCGATCCCGCGTCGCCCGGCGCGCCCGGTGAGCTGGGTGTACTCGAGGGGGGTGAGCAGCTCGTGGCTCGCACCGTTGAACTTGGTCAGCCGCTCCAGGACGACCGACCGGGCCGGCATGTTGACCCCGAGCGCCAGCGTCTCGGTGGCGAACACCACCTTCACGAGCCCGGCGACGAAGCAGTCCTCGACCGCCTCCTTGAACGGCGGCACCATGCCGGCGTGGTGCGGCGCGATGCCGGCCTGGATGGCGGCCAGGAAACCGGCGTAGTCGAGCACCCCCAGGTCGTCGTCGCCGAGTGCCTCGACCCGGCGTTCGACCATGGCGGTGATCTGCCGGCGTTCGTCCGCGGTCGTCAGGACGAGACCGGCGTCGCGAGCCTGGCGGCTGGCGTCGTCGCAACCCGCCCGGCTGAAGAGGAAGTAGATGGCGGGCAGCATCCGCTCGTCGAGCAGCCGTTCGATGACGTCGACCCGCCGCGGGGTGCGGTATCCACCGCGGCGACGTCGGTGGGAGCGGTCGAAGGTGGCTCCGCGCGGGTTCGGCCGGTCGTCGACGAAGACCGGCAGCAGGTGGGCGCGCTCGGCGGTCGGGTCGGCCACCATGTAGAGGTTGCGCAGCTCGACCGGACGGGTGTGCTCGACCACCCGCTCGGTCGGACCTCGCACGGTGGTGATCCAGGCCTCGAGCTCGTCCAGGTTGGACACCGTCGCCGACAGGCAGACCAGGGAGATCTCGAGCGGCGCGTGGATGATGATCTCCTCCCACACCGGGCCGCGATAGGGGTCACGGAGGTAGTGCACCTCGTCGAGGACGACCCATCGCAGTCCGTCGAGCGCCGGCGAGTCGACGTAGATCATGTTCCGGAGCACCTCGGTGGTCATCACGACCACCGGTGCGTCGCCGTTGATGGTGTTGTCGCCGGTGAGCAGGCCGACCCGGTCGCCGTAGCGGGCGCGGAGGTCATGGAACTTCTGGTTCGACAGGGCCTTGATCGGGGTCGTGTAGAAGGCCTTGTGGCCGGCCTCCAGCGCCCGATCGACGGCGTGGTCGGCGACCATCGTCTTGCCGGCGCCGGTCGGCGCCGCAACCAGAACCGAGTGACCACGGTCGATGGCGTCCATGGCCTCCCGCTGGAACCGGTCGGGCACGATCACGCCCGCGGCGGCCTGGTCGGCGCCGGTGATCGCGGTGTTCGGCTCGGTCACGCCGAGGCGGAGGCTCGCCGCTTGCGGCGGGCGCGCAGCCATCCGTACAGGATCGATGCCTCGTAGAAGATGTACATCGGCACCGACAGCACCATGAGGGTGAACGGGTCGCCGCTGGGGGTTATCACCGCCACCAGGACGACGATCCCGATGATGGCGTAGTGCCGGTTCCGGCTGAGCGTCTCCGTCTCCATCAGGTCGGCCATCTGGAGGAAGATGAGGACGATGGGGAACTCGAACCCGAGGCCGAAGGCGATCATCATCTTGACCACGAAGTTGAAGTAGCGGTCGGGCGAGAAGAAGCTGACGAGGTCCTGGCCGCCGATGGTGTCGAGGAAGTCGAGGGCCCGGGGGATGCTCCAGTAGGCGAGGGCGGCCCCGCTGAAGAACAAGGTCGCGGCGGTGAAGGTGAAGATCAGGCCGTAGCGACGCTCGTGCGGGTAGAGGCCCGGCGAGATGAACGACCAGAGCTGCCACAACAGGATCGGCATGGCGAGCGCCAAGCCGCCGTAGGCGGCCACACTCACGCGGACGTTGAAGCCCTCGAGCGGGTCGGTCACGAGGAGCTGGCACTCGGCGTTGTCGTCGGTGAGGTCGAAGTCGACCTCGCAGACGCCGTCGTAGGGTCGGGTCAGGAAGTCGAGGATCTGCGGGTAGAGGATCCAGCAGGCGATGGCGCCGGCCGCGATGGCCACCACCGAGATCACCAGCCGGGTGCGCAGCTCGGCGAGGTGCTCGATGAGGCTCATCCGGCCGTGATCGAGCGGATCGGCGGTCTTGGTCATGACTGTTGCGGGAGCAGGCGCCTCACCCGCCTGCGGCCTCGACCTCGTCTGGGGGCTCGGCGGTACGCGGCCGGAAGACGGTGGTGGTGGGCAGGTCGGTCGTCCTCCTGACCGGCTCGGCCCGATCGTGCCCGTCGTCGCTCGCCTCCGGAGCCTCGGCGCCGTCACCGTCGCCGCTCCCCTTCGGAGGCGCCTCGTCGGTGTCGCTCGCCTCGTCCTCGTCGGCGGTCTCGTCGGGGTTCGGGCCGTCGGGGTCGCCCTTCGGGTACATGCCGGCGGCGGCGGCCGTGCTCTGGGTGGCCTTGCGGCCGCGGTCGCGGGCCGCAGCCTCGATGGGATCGTCGAGGGCCTCGCGCATCTCCCGCTGGAAGCCGCTCGAGATCCGCCGGAGCTCGTTCATCACTCGCCCGAACTGCCGCGCTGCCTCGGGGAGCTTGGTGGGCCCGAGAACGATGAGCGCCACCAACAAGATGACGAGCAGCTCGCCACCTCCCACGTTGAACATGACCCGACTCTACCGGTGGGGGTTGCATCGACGATCAGCGCCCGGGTCGTCGCCCGGGCTCGGCCCGCCGTGGAGGCGGCCGATAGCGGCGGTCGCCCGGCCCAGCTCGCGCCGTAGCGACACGGCGACGACGAGGGTCACGATCAGCCCACCGAGCAGCACGATCGACGCGACCAGCAGGACAACGACCACCCCGCGACGCTACCGGTCGCAACCGGACGGAGTACCGGGTGGGGGCGGAGGCGCCGGCGGCGCCGACGCAGGGAGTGGTGGAGCCAGATGCCGAAGGCGGCGCAGCGGATTATCGCTGCGCCAAAGGAGTACCGCTACTCCTCGATCATCGAGCCGACGGCCTCTTCGAGGGCGCCGTCGTCGTAGAGCACGCGGTGGAAGTCGATGAGGTCGTCGTGGCTGATCGGGTCGCCCTCGCGGGGTTCGTACACCTCGGCCGGCATGGTCCAGGAGGTCATGGAGACCCCGGATGCGACGAGCAGGTCGACGGTTCTCGGCTCGGCCGACTTGACCGTCACCATCTCGCAGATCGGGCACCGGAAGGAGTACTCGCCCTGATCGGTCGTCGTGCACACCCGCACCCGCACGTCGGCCGTCGTGAGCTCGACGTCACCGCAGGTTGTGCAGCTTGCCCGAATCAGCGCCATCTGGAGCCTCCCTTCGCCTCCTAGCAATCGGCTTCTCCGGGCGTGACTTGAGAGTGGGACTCCCCTTGACCAGTGGGTACTTGCCCGTGAAATGGGTCATCAGGCCCAGTGGCCGGTCCGGCTAGCGCGTCGGGCGGGCTGTCGATCACGATGAGGTCGTGTCTTCCCGCCTTCCGGCGCAGCGCCAGCCGCCGTTGACCTTCGCCCACCGGGGCGCTCGCGCCCATGAGCGCGAGAACACGCTGGCCGCCTTCGTGCTGGCCCGACGCCTGGGGGCCACCGGCCTCGAGAGCGACGTGTGGCTCACCGCCGACGGTGAGCCGGTCCTGGAGCACGACGGCGTCGTCCGCCGTTTCTGGATCTTCCGGCGGCCGATCACCCAGGTGGCGAGAGCCGCGCTCCCCGACCACATCCCCACCCTCCGTGAGCTCTATGCCACGTGCGGGGTCGACTACGAGCTGTCGCTCGACTTGAAGGACGAGGCGTCGGCCGAGGCGGTGGTCGCAGTGGCCGACGAGGTCGAGCAGGCCACGGGGCAGCCGGTGCGCTCCCGGCTGTGGCTCGTGCATCCCAGCTTCGACCTGTTGGCCGGGTTCCGCCAGCGGTGGAGCGACGTGCGGCTGCTGAACTCGGTGTGGCTCTCGTCGATCAAGGAGGGGCCCGAGCGACGGGCGGCGCAGCTGGCCGAGGCCGGCATCGACGCCATCAACATGCACTATTCCGACTGGACCGGCGGCCTCACCACGCTCTTCCATCGGTTCGGGGTGGAGTGCTTCGGGTGGGATGCCCAGCACGAACGGGTCCTGGCGGAGCTGTTCGACATGGGGATCGACGCCGTGTACAGCGACCATGTCGACCGCATGGTCGAGGCCCACGCCCGGTTCTACGGGCCGGATGGTTGAGGCTGCCCGCTACAGGAAGTCGATGTTGTCGAGGGGCCACACCCGCAGGAAGGCCCGTCCGATGATGGCGTCCTCGGGGATCGGCCCGAAGAACCGGCTGTCGCGCGAGTCGTTGCGGTTGTCGCCCATCACGAAGACGTGTCCCTCGGGCACCGTGCACACGTCGGCACCGCCGCAGAGCGCGGCGCCGGCGTTGGTGAGGCTGAGCCCGGATGTCTGGAATCCGGGCGGCTGGTAGGGCTCGTCGAGACGGCGGTTGTCGACGTAGATGATGCCGTCGCGGAACTGGATGGTCTCGCCCGACAGCGCGATCACACGCTTGATCAGGTCGGGCACCCCTCCGGACTCGTTCGCGGGTCGGTCGAAGACGACCAGGTCTCCCCGGTTCACGTCGTGGAAGTCGTAGGCCAGCTTGTTGACGAGCACCCGGTCACCGATGTTCAGCGTGGGCTCCATCGATCCGGACGGGATGAAGAAGGCCTGGAGCAGGAACGTCTTGATCAGGAAGGCGACCACCAACGCGCCCACGATCACCGCCCCCCACTCGACGATCGAGCGCATCGCGCTACCGCCGCTGTCGTCGTCCTCGTCCTCGGCGTCGGGGTCGGCCTCGGCACCGGGGTCGGATCCGCGCTCGTCCGGATCGTGTTCGTCGACGAGCAGGTCGTCGAAGACCGTTGCCGCGGTCGGGTCGCCGGTCGGCGCCGGCCCGTCCGCTGTGGGCTCCGGTGAGCCGTGGAGGGCGGCTGCCGCCGGTCCTCCACCGAGATCGGCCGTGGGTGCGGGTCGGGCGGCCGGTGCGGGGGGA
>JBFJYB010000051.1:0-10791 GCA_041622835.1 Acidimicrobiales bacterium
CCATTCCCCACGACCACTCACGGCCGATGACGGCACGGACGATCGACGTCGACGGCGAAGCCCGCCCCTACGCCGACATCTTCAAGTGGATGGGCCTGACCGGCGTCTCGTGGCTCCCCGCGACGGTCGTACCGATCGGCATGACCGAGGCCGGGCTCCCGGTCGGGGTCCAGATCGCCGGCCCGTTCCTCGAGGACCGCACCCCGCTGGCGGTCGGGCGCTTCCTGCAGCAGACGCTCGGTGGCTTCCGGCCGCCCCCAGGCTTCTAGCCGAGCCGCTCGTCGACGATGTCGGTGCCGTTCCCGCTGGCGTCGGTGCCGCGAACGTCGGGGTCGCCTGCGGCCGTGATCAGCAGCCCGATCTCGTTGCCGGTCGCCACGTTGCTCTGGCCGGAGGCTGCGCCCGTGCTGTCGAAGAAGTAACCGTACGAGGTGTTGTCGCTGGCCGTGTTGCCGGTCAGCGTCGGGGAGCTCGCACCCACGATCTCGAAGCCGTGGATGCCGTTGCCGGTCGCGGTGTTGCGGCGCGCCTCCCCGCTCGACTCGTCGAACCACACGAAGCCCGACTCGAGGTTGTCGACGGATCGGTTGCGGCGAAGCGTCGGCGTGGCCGAGTCCTCGGCGACGAACCCGCCGAAGGTGTTGGCCTCGGCGAGGTTGTCCTCGGCGACGCCCGCCGACTCTCCGAACCAGACGAACCCGGCTTCGCCGTTGCGCAGCGAGGAGTTGCGGCTCAGGTCCGGTGCGGCCTGGGCCACGAATCCGAATCCGGCGAAGCCGTTCTCCGTCGCGGTGTTGCCCTCGGCGGTGCCGCTGGCGTTCCCCGACCAACGGAAGCCCAGCTCGACGTTCTGCGTGGCCCGGCTGTCGGTGACCGTCGTCGATGCCTGGTCCGAGAACCCGAACCCCGAGAACATGTTCCCCTCAGCGTCGTTGTCGGTCAGGGTGACGACCGCATCGCCGACCACCTCGAACCCGAACGTCTGGTTGCTCCTCGCGGCACTGGCCTCGATCGTTGCGGTGGCCGACTCCGAGACGATGAAGCCCGACCTGTTCTCGTTGGCCGCGCCCCCGGTCATGGTCGTCGTGCTCGTGCCCCGGAGCTCGAATCCGTAGCGGCCGTTGAACACGGCGGCACTCCCCCTCACATCGGCCCGAACGTCGCCGTCGACGACCAGGCCCCTACCCCCGAGCCCGCCGTCCTCCTCGGCCACGGCGCCGCGGAACACGCAGGCCAGCAGCTCGAGCTCCCCGGACGACGCCGCCATCACGTCGGCCGGTCCGTCGCCGTCGTACATGATGGTCAGCCCCGACATCGTCAGCTTGCCGCCGCCGTCGAATCGCAGCATCGCGCCGTCGACGGTGCTGGCGGTGAGGGTGGTGTCGTTCAACCCGCTCCCGACGACGGTGAGGTCGCCGGAGATGGTGGCGGTGGCGTCCATCACGTGGGTCCCGGGGCCGAGCTCGATGGTGGCTCCGGCCGGGACGGCGGCCAGCGCGTCGAGGAAGGTGGCGTGGTCACCCGACCCGTCGGCGGCAACGAAGACCGACGGAGCCTCGGGATCCGGGTCGGTGGGCGGCTCGGGGGTCTCTTCGGCCGGTTGGTCGGTTTCCGGCTCGGTGGTCTCGCCTGCCTCCGGCTCGGTGGTCTCCGATGCTTCCGGGTCGGTGTCGTCGACCGCGACCACGCCAGGAGGGTCGTCCTCGCCGCCGTCGCTGAAGACGAAGACGAAGAGGACGACGACCCCGGCAATGACCGCGACGAGCGCCCCGACGAGCCACATCCTCGTCCTCGACGAGGTCAGCCCACCGGTCGGCGGCGAACCGGCCGGCGGCGGCGTGGGTGACGGCACGCCGGGCGGCGGACCGACGGGGATCTGCACCGTGTAGTCGGGGTGCTGTTCGGGCGGGTACCAGCGTCCGTCCGACGCCTGCCACCAACCAGGTCCCTGCGATGTGTCGCTCATCCCCGAACCCCACTCCTGCGCCGTTGGCCACGAAGGCTAGGGCCAAACATCTTTGCAGTCACCGGCCCCGTCAGCCGCTCACGGTGACGTCGTCCACGATGCCGGCCACGACGGCGCGGATGGGCCCGGTCTCGACACCGAAGATCTGCCGGGCCGAGCTGCCCTCGTCGAGGATCAGGACGCGGGCGCCGACGCCGGCGTCGACCGCGTCGACGGCGATGACGTAGCCGCCGACCTCGTCGTCGAGGTCGACCAGGTCGCACAGCAGGATCCGCTTGTCGTCGAAGAACGGGTGGCTCACGGTGGACACGACGGTCCCGGCGACGATGCCGATCTTCACGCCAGCGTCACCTCGTCGACGATGCCGATCTTCACGCCAGCGTCACCTCGTCGACGAGGCCGACGACGGCGTGGTCGACCGGCACGAACCGCTCCTCCATGGCCTCGGCCGCCTCCCGCGACGCGACGAAGTAGACCAGCTGGCCCGGACCGGCCGTGTTCACCCCGTCGGCGGCGACCACGGGCTGGCCGACCGGCTCTCGGTGCTTGTCGAGCGGCTGCACGATCAGGAACCGGACGCCCTCGAGTCCGTCGGCCTTCACGCTGGCGACGAGCGTGCCCCGCACGCGGCCGAGCTGCACTACCGCTCCTGGGCTCTGAGCCGGAGTCGAGCGTTGAAGCGGAGGTCGCTCAGCAGGTTGTGGCGCATCTCCCCGTGGAGCTGAGCGATCACCTGGCGAGTCAGCACGTGTCCACCGCTCTCGGCTCGGTCCGCTGCCTGGTCGACAGCCGCTTCGACGTCGGCGACGAGGCCACCGAAGAGCGCATAGCCCTTGCCGCCGAGGCCGTCGGCCAGCTCGACGGTGGCGAGCCTGACGTCGGCCGCCTTCACGCCGGCGTCGGCGGCGCCGATGACGGTGGCGACCGTCGCCGCCTCGATGATGCCGAGCGCGTCGCCCTCGAGCGGCGGCGGCTCGCCGACGAGCGCGCGGGTGACCGAGGGGTGGATGTCGGGTAGGAAGATCGAGTCGAGCAGCGACCCGGGCGCCGAGCGGCGGCCGACGTCGAGGGCCACCTCGACGCTGGCGGTGTCGCCCGAGACCAGCACGAGGTACCGACCGGGATGGACGGTCCCGGCGTAGATCGAGCCGACCGGCGAGGCCTTGACCATGGCGTCACCGGCGACGATCCCCGCGACGACCGAGTCGAGCTCGACCAGGCCGATGGCGGGGTCGAGGGCGCCGGGGTCGCCTCCGGGCGCGTCCTCAGACAATGCGCAGCGCTCCCACGACCGTCACCCGACGGATCCGCGAGAACGTGCGGGGTCGGCTCAAACCCTCACCGGTCGGGCTCGCGATCGAGAACGACGTGAACCCCTCGCCACCGGAGCCCAGGCCCGCGAAGTTCGGGCCGTTGGCCACGAAGATCGAGCAGTTCATGGCCCTCGCCATCCGGGTGATCGTGTCGACGTTGGTGGAGTGGATCGAGGCGGTGTGGCGGAACCCGTGCTCGGAGCGCACGGCGAGGTCGATGGCGGCGTCGACGGTGGCGACCCGGGTCACCGGCATGACCGGCATCATCTGCTCGGTCCACACCAGGCTGTGCTCGGTCGGCACCTCGGCGACCAGCAGGCGGGGGTCGTCGTCGACCTGCACGCCGATCTCGCCCAGGATCTCGCCGGCGTTCTTGCCGATCCAGGCCGGGTTGATGGCGCCCGGTCGGTTGGGCGCCCCGAGCTCGCGGAAGACGACCCGCTCCAGCCGCTTCAGCTCGTGCTCCTTGAGCCGGTAGGCGCCGGCCGCGGTCATGGCCTGCACCAGGCGGTCGGCGACCGTGTCGACCACGATCGTGGTCTTCTCGTCGGTGCAGATCACGTTGTTGTCGAACGAGGCGCCGCGGACGATGTCGCGGCCGGCCTGCTCGATGTCGGCGGTCTGGTCGACCACCGCCGGCGGGTTGCCCGGCCCGGCGGTGATGGCCTTCTTGGGCGTGCGCAGCGCCTCGGCGACCACGCCGGGACCTCCGGTCACGAGCAGCACCCGCACGTCGGGGTGGTTCATCAGCTGCTTGGCCGTGTCGAGCGTCGGCTCGGGGATCGCGGTGATCAGGTCGTGGGGGCCGCCGGCCGCGGTGATCGCCCGGTTCAGCAGCTTCACGTTCTCGACCGACACGTCCTTGGCCCCCGGATGGACGTTGAACGTGACGGCGTTGCCGGCCGAGACGATGGCGATGGCGTTGTTGATGATCGTCGACGTCGGGTTGGTGGTCGGCGTGATGGAGCCGATCACGCCGTACGGCGCGTACTCCGTCACCATCATCCCCTGGTCGCCGGTCACCGCCTGGGGGTCGAGGTCCTCGGGGCCCGGCGTGCGCTCGGTCACCAGCTTGTTCTTCAGCACCTTGTCCTCGGCCCGCCCCAGGCCCGTCTCCTGGCGGGCCAGGTACGCCAGCCGCTCGCCCTCGCGGGCCATGGCGGCCCGCATCGAGTCGACGATCACCCGTCGGGTGTCGAGGCCCATGTCGCGGTAGGCCTCGAAGGCGTGGCGGGCGGCACCGACCGCGGCGTCGATGGTGGGGTGGATGCCGTCGCCCAGCTTCGACTCGATCGACGCGAGCTGGTCGGCGGCGGCCAGGGCCGGCCCCGGTCTTTCGGCCGACTCGATGCTGGCCACGCGACCCTTGACCCGGTCGATGATCGCCTGGATGTCCGACTCGTCGAGCACTGGTGTCTCCTCGCCCTACTTGACGTAGACCGTCTCGCCGTCGACGTCCCAGCGGTCGACGATCGCCATGATGACGGCGTCGACCGGGCGGTCGCGGGTGAGGGTGGTCTGGCGCGCCGAGCTCCCCGACGCGTACATGACGACCTCGCCGGTGCCGGCGCCGACCGAGTCGACCGCGACGACGTACCCGCCGGTGTCGGCGTTGTCGACGCCGATCTGGCGCACCACCAGGAGCGGCATCCCCTCCATGAGCGGCTCCTTGCGGCTCGCCACCAGCGTGCCGACGACCCGTCCGAGGAGCACTAACCGAGCTCCTCGGCCGCCTCGTCGTTGCGGCCGAGCGGCAGCACCAGGTCGACGTTGACGTGCGGTCGGGCGATGACCCGGGTGGCGATCACCTCGCCGACCTTCTCGCCGGCTCGCACCCCGGCGTCGACCGCGGCCTTGACCGCGGCGACATCACCTCGCACCACGGCGGTCACGTAGCCGCCGCCGGTCTCCTCGTAGGACACCAGCTCGACCTTGGCGGCCTTCACCATGGCGTCGGCCGACTCGACCATGGCGGCGAAGCTCCTGCATTCGATCATGCCGAGCGCATCAGACATTCCTGGCTCCTTGCTGTTTGGCTGTGGGTGTCATGTTGAAACGTGCGTTGTTCTTCGTTCACGGGTTCAGGCCTCCCGCCCGTCGAGGCCCTCGAGGGCTGCAACGGCGGCCTGCCAGCCGACGTCGATGTCTCGCTCCTCGCCGCCCAGGTAGATGCGGCCGACCGCGCCGTGCGAGCGGACCTCGAGCACGTTGATGTCGGCCGCCTTCTCCGCCTCGTTGGTGGCCAGCGCGGCATAGGCGGCCGGCTCGCACTCGAGCATGTACAGCGTCTGGCCGGGGATGATCATCTGCCCGTGCCGCTCGCGGTTGATGAGCTGGGCGTGATGGTCGGTGATGCGGCGCACGACCTGGCTCGACAGCACCTTGGGCTTGCGCCGATCGCGCTCGGCGAGCCCGGCGGCGTCGAGGATCGCCTCGCCCGCGGCCCGGGTCTCGGCCTGGTCGGGCGAGTGGACCTCGAGCAGCCCGTACACCCGCTCGATGATCTGCATGCCGGGCGTGACCGAGGTCGCCTTGAGCGCCACGTCGGTGAGGCGGTTGATCTCGATGCCGGGCGCGATCTCGACGAACAGGGACGCCTCGCCGGCCAGTGGCAGGAAGCCCTGCGAGACCGTGCCGAGGAACGCGGCGTACTGCGGCTGCAGGCTGTCGAGGAACACGTAGCTCCGGAGCTCAATACCCTGCGCCACTGCCATCTCCTTCACCCTCGCTCACGATCTGGACGCCGGCGGAGGCGCCGATGCGGGTGGCCCCTGCGGCGATCATGTCCTCGACGTCCTCGAGGGTGCGCACCCCACCCGATGCCTTCACGCCCATCTCGGGGCCGACCGTCTCGCGCATCAGCGCCACGTCGTACACGGTGGCGCCGCCCCCGCCGAAGCCGGTCGAGGTCTTCACGAAGTCGGCCTTGGCCGCCTTGGACAGCGCCGAGGCGATCACCTTCTCCTCGTCGGTCAGCAGCACGGTCTCGAGGATCACCTTCACCAGGGCACCACCTTCATGGGCCGAGTCGACCACCTTCTCGATGTCGGTGCGAACCAGGTCGTGGTCGCCGGACTTGAGGGCGCCCACGTTGATGACCATGTCGACCTCCCGGGCCCCGTCGCGCAGTGCCCGCCGGGTCTCGAGCGCCTTGACTTCGGGCGTGGTCGCGCCGAGCGGGAAGCCGATCACCGAGCACACCCGCACCTCGCTGTCTCGGAGGTTGGACGAGCACCGCCGGACCCACGTCGGGTTGACGCACACCGACGCGAACCCGTACCGCTCGGCCTCGGCGCACAGCTCGTCGATCTGCTCGGCGGTCGCCTCCGGCTTGAGCAGGGTGTGGTCGATGTACTTGGCCAGGTCGACCGGGACGTCGGACGCGTCGCCGTGAAACGCGACCCGGTCCGCCCCGTTGGCCACCACCCGGCGGACCTGCTCGGGGCTGTCGCACATGTCGGTGCGGGCGGCCAGCATCGCCAGGACCTCGCGGGTGATCAGCTCGATCAGCAGCTCCCGGTCGAGGGGGGCGTCGCTCACTGCCGGGCCGTTCCGGTGCCGGCGTAGGCATTCTCGATCTCGGTGATCTTGGCGACCCGGCGGGCATGGCGATCCCCGCCCCACGGCATCTCCAGCCACGCCTCGACGATCTGCCACGCCAGGTTGGGGCCGATCAGCCCGGCACCGAGGGTGAGCACGTTGGCGTGGTTGTGCTCGCGGCTGTTGCGGGCGCTGGAGACGTCGTAGCAGAGCGCAGCTCGAACGCCGGGCACCTTGTTGGCGACCATGGCCGAGCCGATGCCGGCCCCGTCGACCACCACCCCCCACCTCGACGAGCCGTCGGCCACGCGCCGGGCGACCGCGTGGGCGAAGTCGGGGTAGTCGACGGCGTCGGTGCCGTGGGTGCCGCAGTCGTCGACCTCGTAGCCCGCCTCCCGCAGCTTGGCGGCCAGCACGTCCTTGAGCTGACAGCCGCCGTGGTCGGCGCCGATCGCGATGCGGTCACCGCTCGACGTCGGCTGGGCCGGTGCGGCCGGCTGGTCGGGCGCCGGGTCCGCGCCGGCCGACGGTGCCGGCGGGGGGTCGTCGAGGACGCCGTCGAGGACGCGTCGCACCAGATCGCGGACGTCGGATTCGGGAAGGGGTGGTTCGGCCGGCATGGTTGCGCCGACATCCTAGGTTGCCCCGCTCGGGTGCTGCCCCGGGCATGGCGGCCGTCGCCGGAGCCCCCCGCAGTAGTGTCCTGCCATGGACCCGTGGCGCCGCTGGGAGACCCAGGCGATACGCGAATCGCGCCGCCGTCCCAGCGTGTCGAAGCACCAGCCCCGGCCGTCGAGCGAGGTGCCAGGGCCGGCGTCGGCCCGCGAACCAGAGTCGCCCGACGCCGGGCTCGACGGCCGCGACCCGGGCACGATGCTGGTGCCGATCGATGCGTGGAACCGGGTGCTCGAGCAGCTCGGCAACCTGCACGAGGCCGGTCAGCAACTGGCCGAGGCCCGAGAGCGCGCCGCCCGGGCCGAGACCGAGAGCCGGTTCCTGCGAGAGCGGCTGGCCGAGCTGCGCGCCGCTTCACCCCGGTCGCCGCGACGAGCCTCGGATGCACCGGCCGCCGCCGCGCCGCCGCGCACCGGGCGGCTGGAGATCATCCGCTCCGCCTACCGCGACCTCCGCCGCGTGCGCCGCTGACCGGTCCCCGGGTCAGCTCGGCGCGAGGCCGAGGTGCATCGGATGGCCGGGGTCGAGCACCTCCTGGAGCTCGATGACGTTGCCGTCGGGGTCTCGGCCGTAGGTGGCGCGGATCGCGCCGCTGCCCAGCTCGCGGGCGCTGGGAGGCGGGCAGTGGAAGCGCATGCCGGCCGCTTTCAGCCGTTCGTACTCGGCGTCGATGTCGGTGACGTCGAGGCAGAAGTGGGTGTAGCCGTGGTCGCTCACGGGACGGTCGGGATCGAGCGGGGCGCCTTCGGGACTGGAGTACTCGAACACCTCGATGTGGGTGTTGGCGGCGCGGAGCATGACGGCGCGCGCCGACGAGTCGCGCAGGCCGACGATGCCGTCGATGAGCCGGTTGCCGGGCTTCCAGCCGCCCTCGTACACGACCTCGAACCCGAGCACGTCGCGGTAGAAGGCGACCAGACGGTCGAGGTCGCCCGTCGACAGGGCGACGTGATGGACGCCGTTGATCACGAGGCACCCTCGAGCCGCTCGAAGCAGATGATCTCGACCCCGTTGGGGTCGGTGACACCGAAGCTCCGGTGTCCCCACGGCATGACCGCCAGGTCCTGGGTGATCGCCACTCCCTCGGCCAGGAGGTGGTCGTGGAAGCTGGCGGCGTCATCGACCTCGTAGGCGACCCGGACGCCCGACGGGGGGTCGGCGTGGTCCGGGGCGACCTCTATCACCTCCACCTGACCGTCGGCGCAGTCGAAGATCGTTCCCCGGCCGTGGTCATCCCACGAATCGTGCACCGTGAGTGCCAGGGTTTTGGCGTAGAAGTCGATCGTCGTGTCGTAGTCGACGGCGGTGAACACCACCCGGAACTGACCCATGGACCTACACGCTAGTAGCGCGCCGGGAGCCCGGCTCGTCGCCGAACGCGCCACAGCCGGCGCGAGACGGCGGCGCCTGCCCCGCTGGGCCTGGGTGATCGTCCTCGTGGCCTCGATCGCCGCCAACGTCATCCTGGTCCTCGTCGTCACCGCCGACGACGACCCGGTCGAGCAGGCGGAAGCCACTGCGCCGCTCGCGCCGGCGGCCGGGGAGCAAGGATCGGAGGCCACTGCGCTCGACGAGACGGAGGCCGCCGCAGTGGTCGTCGGGGCCGGCGGCGAGCTCGCCAGCCTCGCCGAGGCGGTGGACGCGGCCCGATCCGGTGAGGTGATCCAGCTCGAGCCGGGGGAGCATCGCCTCGACGATCAGCTCGTGATCGACCGCGACGTCCGGCTCGTCGGCGCCGGGCGTGACTCCACCTCCATCGTCGCATCGGCCGCAGGAGCCGGCATCGTCGTCGCAGCCGGCACGTTGGAGGCGACCGGCGTGACCTTCGACCACGACGGCCCGTCGGCGGCCGACGTGGTCACGGTCGAGGGCGGTGTCGCCACCTTCGAGTCCGTCCGGTTCACCGGGGCCACCGCCGGCGAGGGCGTGACCGGCGCCGGCGTGTCGTTCCGGGCCGACGCGGTCGGGCTGGTGATCGACAGCGTCGCCGAGGCCAACGACGGACCGGGCTTCCTGGTCGCCGGTCGTGCGTCGATCCAGCTCGTGGACAACCGGGCCGTCGAGAACGGCGGCGCGGGGTTCTCGTTCCGGGACCGGGCCGACGGGGTGGTGAGCGGCAACACGGCGATCGAGAACCTCTCGGGCTTCGACGTGATCGACTCGGCGACGCCGACCCTCGAGTCGAACACGGCCAGAGCCAACCGCCAGACCGGCTACCTGTTCGCCGGCAGCAGCAGCGGGTTGGCTGCCGACAACCTGGCCGAGCAGAACGGGCTGGCCGGTTTCGCCGTCCAGAGCGAGGCGGCGCCCGACCTCACCGACAATCGCTCGGCCGGCAACCTCGAGTCGGGCTTCGTGTTCGCCGAGCGGTCCACTCCGCTCGCCACCGGCAACGCCGCGACCGGCAACGACGCATCGGGCTTCAAGGTCCAGGGCGACGCACGGCCGACGCTGCGGGACAACGCGTCCTCGGACAACGCCCAGTTCGGATACGTCTTCATCGAGCAGGCAGGCGGGCAGGCCGAGGCGAACCACGCCGAGACGAACATGTTGAGCGGCTTCGCCGTGATCGGTGAGGCCAGACCGGACCTGGTCGAGAACACCGCGGTCGCCAACGGCGAGTCCGGGTTCGCCTGGTTCGACGCGTCGGCCGGTTCGGCCGCCGGCAACCTGGCCGAGGGGAACCGCTTCCACGGCTTCGACGTGGTCGACGAGGCGGCGCCGGCGCTCACCGGCAATCAGGCGGTCGACAACTTCGAGTTCGGCTTCCGGGTCGTGGGCACCGGCGAGGTGATCGGCCGGGGCAACGCCGCCACCGGCAACTCGATCGGCGTCTACTTCTCGGCCCAGGCCATGCTGGCCGACCTCCTCGGCACCCAGCTCGACGGCAACGGGACCGCCGTCGTCGACGAGCGGTCGGTGTGAGGCGCCCTACGCCGACCCGACTACGTGGAGTGCGGGTCAGTCGAGGGCGCCGTCGACCTTCTCCATGGCGTCGTCCTCGGTGACCGACAGGGCGAAGCTCAGCTCCGACACGAGCACGCTGCGCGCCTTGGTGTAGAGCGACTTCTCGCCGGCGGACAGGCCCTTGTCCTTCTCGCGTAGCGCCAGGTTCCGCACGACCTCGGCGACCTGGTAGACGTCGCCCGACTTCAGCTTCTCCTGATGGTTCTTGAACCGGCGGCTCCAGTTGGCCGGCTCACGAACGTCGCGCTTGCGGAGCACCTCGAACAGGTCCTCGACGTCCTCGGTGCTGATGGGCCACCGCATGCCCACCTCTTCGGCCTTGTCGACCGG
>JBFJYB010000052.1:0-10709 GCA_041622835.1 Acidimicrobiales bacterium
GCGATCGAGGTGCCGAGCAGGTACTCGCCCTCGTAGATGGCGTTGGCCCGGAACATGGGGAAGACGTAGTCACGCACGAACTCGTCCCGCAGGTCCTCGATGTAGATCTCCTTCACGCCCATCGCCTCGGCCTTGGCCCGGGCCGGCTCGACCTCCTCGCCCTGGCCGAGGTCGGCGGTGAAGGTGACGACCTCGCACCCGTAGACCTCCTGGAGCCATCGCAGGATGACCGACGTGTCCAGCCCGCCCGAGTAGGCGAGCACGACCTTCTCGTAGGTGCCCGACGTGGTCATCGTGGTGTCCTCCTCACGCGGCTGCCTTCACAGGCCGGCCAGGTCGCGGATGGTGGCGGCCACGTCGTCGGTCGAGTCGTCGGCCACCACCAGCAGCAGCGTGTCGTCGCCGGCGACGGTCCCGATCACGTGCTCGATGCCGGTACGGTCGATCGCCGAGGCCACGACGTGGGCCGACCCGGGTGGGGTCCGGAGGACGATCAGGTTGCCGGAGCTGGCCACCTCGACGACCCAGTCCCCGAGCACGCGTCGCAGGTGGTCCGACGGGGCCACCTGCTCGGTCGTCAGCTCGGGGATGGCGTACACCGCCTCGCCCCCACCGACCCGCACCTTGATGGCGCCCAGGTCCTCGAGGTCGCGACTCACCGTCGCCTGGGTGGCCGAGACGCCCTCGGCCGCCAGCAGCTCGACCAGCTGGGCCTGGCTCGACACGGCCTGGTCGGCCAGCACCGTCCGGATGCGGTGCTGGCGCTGGGTCTTGCCCAGCCGCCGCTCGTTCGTCACGACGCCAGCGCCCATGCGAGAAAGCCCCGCGCTGCGTGCATCCGGTTCTCGGCCTGGGCCCACACCCGGCTCCGCGATCCCTCGATCGCCTCGTGGCTGACCTCTTCGCCCCGATGGGCGGGCAGGCAGTGCAGCAGGATGCCGTGGGGTGCCAGCTCGGCGAGCAGGGTCTCGTCGACGGTGAACCCGGCGAACAGCTCGCGGCGCTCGGCCGCCTGGTCCTCCTGGCCCATCGACGACCACACGTCGGTGTAGACGACGTCGGCGCCGCTGACGGCTTCGGCGGGTGAGACGGTCTCGGTGACCTCGACCCCGGCGGCCGCCAGCCGCTCCCGCGCCTCTGGCTGGAACCCGAACCCCGGCGGGCTGGCGAGCCGAACGGTCATGCCCAGCATCCCGGCCGCCAGCGCCAGCGAACGGGCCACGTTGTTGGCGTCGCCCACGTAGGTCACGGTCCGCCCGTCGAGGTCGCCGAGCTCGTTCTCCATGGTGAGGACGTCGGCGAGGGCCTGGAGCGGGTGGGCGTCGTCGCTCAACATGTTGACGACCGGCACCGGCGAGACGGCGACCATGCGCTCGAGCTTCGAGTGCTCGAAGACGCGCGCACAGATCACGCGGTGGTAGCAGGCCAGGGTCCGGGCCACGTCCTCGGTGCTCTCGCGCGTGTCGAGCCCGACCTCGTCGGGCCGGATGGTGACCGGGTGACCGCCCAGCTGGACCACCGCCATCTCCATCGAGTTGCGGGTACGAGCCGACGGCTTCTCGAACAGCAGCGCGGCGCCGCCGCCGGCGAGCACCTGAGGCGGCTCGCCGGCTCGCGACAGTTCGATGACCGCCCGCAGCTCGTCGCGATCGAGGTCGTCGATCTCGAGCAGGTGCCTCATGCCAGTCTCCTCTTCACGTGCCGACAACCTCGCAGAGCGTCTCGATGGCCGCGGCGACCTCGTCGTCGCTCACGGTGAGCGGCGGCGCGAGTCGCAGCGCGGTAGGTGTGACCCCGTTCAGCACCAGGCCAGCCCGCAGGCACTCGGCCGCGATCTCGGCACCGGTGCGCCCGCCGAGGGCCTCGGGGTCGATCTCGGCGGCGAGAAGCAGCCCGAGCCCCCGGACCTCGGTGACAGCGGGCAGCTCGAGCAGCGCCCGGCGCAGCGTCTCGCCCTGGCGGCGGGCTCGGGCCGGGGCGTCTATCCGCTCCATGACCTCGAGGGTGGCCTTGGCAGCCGACGCGGCCAGCGGTTGCCCACCGAACGTCGTGGCGTGGTCGCCGGGGCGGAAGGCGGCCGCGACCTCGGCGCGCGCCCAGCACGCGCCGATCGGCATCCCGTTCCCGAGGGCCTTGGCCATGGTGACGACGTCGGGCCGCACCCCCGAGTGCTGGAACGCGAACCACTCACCGGTGCGGGCCAGCCCGGTCTGGACCTCGTCGAACATCAGGAGCAGGCCCCGCTCGTCGCAGAGCCGTCGCACCGCGTGGAGGTAGTCGGGGTCGGCGACGTTGATGCCGCCCTCTCCCTGCACGACCTCGAGCAGCACGGCCGCGGTGCTCGGGTCGACGGCGCTCTCGAGCTCGTCGATGTCGTCGTAGGGGACGTGCCGGAACCCCTCGGGCAGGGGTTGGAACGGCTCGTGCTTCTCGGGCTGCCCGGTGGCGTGGAGGGTGGCGAGGGTGCGGCCGTGGAACGACCGGAGGGCGCTCACCACCACGTGGCGGCCGCGACCGCCGAACCGCCGGGCCAGCTTGATCGCGGCCTCGTTGGCCTCGGCCCCGCTGTTGCAGAAGAAGACCTGCCCACCGCCGCCGACGAGCCGATCGAGGGTGACCGCCACCTCCCATCCGGGCCCGGTGGCGTAGAGGTTCGACACGTGTTGGAGGGTCCGGGCCTGGGCCGCGACCGCATCGGCGACGTCGGGGTGGCTGTGGCCGAGGCTGACCACGGCGAGGCCGCTGAGGAAGTCGAGATATTCCCGGCCGTGCTCGTCCCAGAGCCGGGTGCCCTGGCCCCGAACGAACTTCACCGAGGGGGCGGCGTAGGTGGGCATCAGCGGGCAGCGGTCGAGCTCGGGGGCGGCCACCGCCTCGACGTGGGTCGTGGGCGAGCCGGAGGAGACGGTCATGCCGGGCCCGCGGTGATCATGGTGCCGATGCCGGCGTCGGTGAACAGCTCGAGCAGCAGCACGTGGGGAATGCGACCGTCGAGCAGGTGGGCGCTTCGCGCGCCGGCATCCACGGCGTCGATGCAGGCCTCGATCTTCGGGATCATGCCGTCGGCGACGGTGCCGTCGGCGACCATTGCGCGCAGCTCGGCGACGGTGGCTCTCGCCACGATCGACTGCGGATCGTCCACGTCGGTCAGCAGCCCGGGCACGTCCGACAGGTACACCGCCTTCTCGGCGCGCAGCGCGCCGGCCAGCGCACCGGCGACGGTGTCGGCGTTGATGTTGTAGGCCTGCCCGTCGGGTCCCGAGCCGATCGTCGACACCACGGGGATCATGTCCTCGGCCAGCAGCCGTTGGACGATCCCCGGGTTGACGGCGGCGATGTCGCCGACGAACCCGAGCTCGGGGTGGCGCGGCGTGGCCGAGATCAGGCCGCCGTCCTCGCCCGAGAGGCCCACGGCGTAGGCGCCGTGGACGTTGATCGAGCCCACGATGTCGCGACCGACCTTGCCGACGAGCACCATGCGGGCCACGTCGAGGGTGTCGGCGTCGGTGACCCGGAGCCCGTCGCGGAACTCCGAGGTCTTCCCCAGTCGGGCGAGCAGGTCCCCGATCTGAGGACCGCCGCCGTGCACGACCACGGGCCGCAGGCCGACCGATCGCAGCAGGACGACGTCCTCGGCGAAGGTCTGGGCCAGGGCCGGGTCGACCATCGCGTTGCCGCCGAGCTTGATCACGACGACCGCGCCCCGGAAGCGCTGGATGTAGGGCAGGGCCTCGATCAGCGCCGTGGCGCGCTGCTCGGGCGCGAACCCGCGATCGACCATCATCAGCTCGTTCCCATGTTCTCGTCGACGTAGGCGTGGCTGAGGTCGGTGGTGATGATGTCGGAGGCGCCAGGACCCTGACCCAGGTCGATGGTCAGATCGAGGCGGCGACCCTGCATGTAGGCCGTCAGGGCGTCACGGTCGTGGGGAGCCTCCTGACCGGCCTGGTACACCACGTGCGGGCCGTAGGCGATGGTGAGGGTGGTGTGGTCGAAGCTGGCGGCGGCCGCGCCGGCCTCGGCAGCCAGCCGGCCCCAGTAGGGGTCCCGGCCGTACCACGAGCACTTGATGAGCTGGTTGTTGGCGATGTCGCGGGCGACTGTGGCGGCCTCGGCGTCGTCGGTCGCGCCGGTCACCTCGATCACGACCGTCTTGGTCGACCCCTCGGCGTCGTCGGCCATCTGCATGGCCAGGTCGCGGCAGGCGACGGTGAACGCCTCGGTGAGGCTCGCCTCGTCGGCGCGAACGGCCTGGCCGGTGGCCAGGACCAGCACCGTGTCGTTGGTGGACTCGGCTCCGTCGACGGTGAGCCGGTTGAACGAGGCCGCCGCCGCGGTCTGGAGGGCACGCCGCAAGACGTCGGGCTCGGCCTCGGCGTCGGTGGTGAGCACCGCGAGCATGGTGGCCATGTTCGGCTCGAGCATGGCGGCACCCTTGGCCATGGCGCCGACCGTGAACCCCGAACCGGCGGCGACCGCCTGCCGCGGCACGGTGTCGGTGGTCCGGATGGCGTCGGCGGCGTCGGCGCCTCCAGCGGGTGAGGCGGCGGCGACCGCGACGGGGATCCCCGATTCGATCGCAGCGATCGGCAGCGTGTACCCGATCAGCCCGGTCGAGCAGACCAGCACCTCCTCGACCGCGCAGCCGATCGAGCCCGCCGTCGTCTTGCACATGGTCTCGGCGTCGGCCAGGCCCTGGGTGCCGGTGGCGGCGTTGGCACACCCGCTGTTCAGCACCACCGCCGCGGCCCGGCCACCGGTCGCCTCGAGATGGCGGCGGGAGACGAGCACCGGAGCGGCCGTCATCTTGTTGCGGGTGAACACGCCGGCTGCCACGACCGGGCGACCGTCGGCGGTGGCCACGAGGGCCAGGTCGCGGTCGCCCGAGGCCTTGACGCCACAGTGGATGCCGGCTGCGACGAACCCGTCGACCGCGGTGACGCTCACGGGTAGACCCCGACTGCGGTGAGGCCGGCGACCTCGTCGAGACCGAGCATCAGGTTGGCGCACTGCACGGCCTGACCGGCGGCGCCCTTCACCAGGTTGTCGATGGCGCACAGCACCAGCACCCAGCCGGTCCTGGGGTCGTAGCGGGCGGTGAGGTGCGCGGCGTTGCTGCCGAGCGTCGCCTTGGTGGACGGCGGTTGCTCGCCCACGACCACGAACGGTTCGTCGTCGTAGGTCTCGTGCAGCAGGTCGAGCAGCTCCTCGCTCGTCGTCGAACCCGCAGGCCGGGCGTAGCAGGTGGCGAGGATGCCCCGGTTCATCGGCGCCAGGTGCGGGGTGAACAGCACCGATGCGCCGGTGACCTGCTCGATCTCGGGCGTGTGGCGGTGATCGAGCAACCCGTAGGCGGCGAAGTCCTCGTCGACCGCGCAGAACGTCGTGTGGGCCTTCGGCGGCCGGCCGGCACCGGACACGCCGCTGGCCGCGTCGACTATCACGCCGTCGGTCTCGACCAGGCCCTCCCGCACCAACGGGGCCAGCGCCAGCGCCGCCGCCGTCGGATAGCACCCGGGCGCAGCGACGGCCCGGGCCCCGACGATCTCGGACCGGTTCAGCTCGGGAAGGCCGTAGGCGAACTGATCGATGAGCTCGGCGGCCGCGTGCGGGGAGCCGTACCAGTGCTCGTAGACGGCCGGGTCGGTCAACCGGAAGTCGGCCGACAGGTCGACCACGTGCTTGGCCTGGCCCAGAACCTCGCCGGCGATGGCCTGGGAGGCACCGTGCGGGAGGCCGAGGAAGACCACGTCGAGCGCGGCCACCAGCTCCGGGGTGTAGGCGTCGAAGCGCCGCTCGCCCACGTGGGGGGTCAGGTTCGGGTACAGCTCGGCGATCGGTGTGCCGGCCTGGCTGTCACCGGTCGCCACCGTGACGTCGAGATCCGGGTGGGCGGCGCACAGCCGCAGCGTCTCGGCGCCGGCGTATCCCGACGCACCGATGACCCCGACGTTCAGCACGGCCACCTACTATACGTTAGACTGCATAATCATGCAACTCGGCTGTCCCGGTCAGGCGTCGGCGCCGCGCAAGGTGGCCCCGTGGGCCGCGACCACCGCGTCGATGCACCGCTGCCGGGCCTGGCCCACCTCGGCGTCGGTCAGCGTGCGGTCGGCCGCCTGGAACCGCAGCGCGTAGGCGAGACTCCGAGATTCCGGACCGAGCTGCTCGCTGCGGAAGACGTCGAACAGCTCGACCGAGACCAGCAGGTCGGGCTCGGCCTGGCGCAGCGTCGCCTCGACCGCCGCCGCCGGCACGTCGTCGGCCACGACGAAGGCGAGGTCGACGTCGCTCGACGGCTGCCGGCTGAACGGCGTGAACAGGTGCGCGTCCTGAGGCAGCTCGAACGACGTGGTCAGGTCGAGCTCGACCCATCCGACCCGCTCCGGAACCTGGAAGGCGTCGAGCACGGCCGGGTCGATCTCGCCGACCGCCCCGATCACCGCCCCGTCGGTGGTGACGAGCCGTGCCGACCGGGTCGGATGCAGCCCCGGCACCGGCTCCTGCTGCAACGCCACCCCGGTGAGGCTCACCGCGTCGAGGACGAGGTCGACCGCCTCGACCGCGGCCGGTGCCTCGCGTCCGCCGAGCGCGATCCCCAACGCCTCGCGCTCGTCGGGAAGATCACCGGTCGAGCCGGGCAACCAGACCCGGCCGATCTCGAACAGCGTCAGGCCGACGTGCCGATGCGAGGCGTTGTAGCCGAGCGCCTTCAACAACCCGGGCCGCAGCGACGAGCGCATGACCGATTCCTTGGCATCGAGCGGGTTGGAGACGACGATGCCGTCCTCGCCGAGGCCCGCAGCCTCCAGATCGCCGGGAGCGAGGAACGGGAGCGGCATCACCTCGGTGGCCCCCGACCCGGCCAGGACCGCCCGAAGGAACCGACGCCGCCTCTGAGCACCGGTCAGGCCGCCGGACCGCCCGCCCGACGGCACGGTGCGGGCGATGTTCGAGTAGCCGTGGAGGCGGGCGACCTCCTCGACCAGGTCGATCTCCGCGGTCGTGTCGGGCCGGAACGAGGGGACGACGACGTCGTGATCGCCGCCGGCTGGGTGCACCTCGAACCCGATCGACGACAGGTGCCGCCCCATGTCGTCGGCCGGGATCTCGGTCCCCAGCAGCTCGTTGGTGCGGCTCGTCCGCAAGCGGAGGCGGGCCGGTTCCGGTGTGTTGCCCCGCTCGTCGACCTGCCCCGGGTTGAGGACGGCGCCGGCGGGCGCGAGCAGCTCGGCGAAGCGCAGCATGGCGAGGTCGGCGATCTCGGGGTCGGTGCCCCGCTCGAAGCGGGCCGACGCCTCGGAGCGCAGGGCGAGCCGGCGTGAGGTCCGGGCGATGCTCGGCGGGTCCCACCAGGCCATCTCGAGCAGGATCTGGCTCGTCGTCGCCGAGATCTCCGTGGATGCCCCGCCCATCACGCCGGCCAGGCTGACCGGGTGGTCGTCGCCGTCGGCGATCACCCCGTCGGACGCCAGCAGGACCCGGTCGGCGCCGTCGAGGGTCAGCAGCCGCTCGCCCTCGTTGGCCCGCCGCACGATCAGCTTGCCCCCGCTGACCTTGTCGAGGTCGAAGGTGTGGTTGGGCTGGCCGAGCTCGAGCATCACGTAGTTCGAGACGTCGACGATGCGGTTGATGGGCCGCTGACCCAGCGCCCGCAGCCGGTTGACCAGCCACGGCGGCGACGCGCCCTCGATCGTGCCGTGGAGGACCCGGGCCACGAAGCGGCCGCACAGGTCGGGATCGCGGATGTCGACGTCGATCAGACCGGTGGCATCGGGCCCGGCGGTCTCGACGGCCGGTACCGGCAGGGCGAAGGGCGCCCCGAGCCGGGCTGCCAGGTCGCGGGCCACCCCGGCCACCGACTGGGCGTCGGGCCGGTTCGGGTTGACCTCCAGGTCGTACAACACGTCCGGCTCGATGCCGAGAGCCTCGGCGAGCGGCACCCCGGGCTCCAGGTCGTGGGGCAGGATCATGATGCCCTCGTGGTCGTCGCCGAGCCCGATCTCGTCGGGGGAACAGAGCATCCCGTTCGACCACTGGCCTCGCATCTTGCGGCGAGCGATCTCGATGCCGCCCGGCATGACCGTGCCGACGGTCGCCAGCGGCACCAGGTCGCCGGCGGCCATGTTGAAGGCCCCGCAGCAGATCTGCAGGGCCTCGCCGTCACCGGCATCGACGTCGACGAGGTGGATCCGGTCGGCGTCGGGATGAGGGCGGGTCTCCAGCACGCGGGCCACCACCACGCCGTCGAGCCCCTCGCCCACGACTGCCATCTCCTCGACCGCCAGCCCCAGGCTGCTCAGCTCCTCGCCCAGCTCGACCGGATCACCCTCGATCGGCGCGAACTCCCGGAGCCACGACAGGAGCACTCTCATCGTCGATGTCCCTGGCCGAGACCACCGCCGTTCCGACCCACGGGAGGTGGAACCGCGCAACTGATGACGTGAGACCCGAGAACTCGATGTCCCTGGCCGAGACCACCGCCGTTCCGACCCACGGGAGGTGGAACCGCGGCGACTCGGCTGTCGGACCCAGGCATCAGAACTGCTCCAGGAAGCGGATGTCGTTGCTGAACAGCTCGCGCAAGTCGTCGGCTCCGTGGCGGCTGATGGCCATGCGGTCGATCCCGAAGCCGAACGCGAACCCCGAGTAGCGCTCGGGGTCGATCCCGCCGTTGAGCAGGACGTTGGGGTGCACCATCCCGCATCCACCGAGCTCGAGCCAGGTGCCGTCGGGGCGGCGGATGTCGAACTCGGCCGAGGGCTCGGTGAACGGGAAGTACGACGGCCGCAGCCGCGACGTGAACTCGCCCCCGAAGTAGGCCTTGGTGAACTCCTCGATGGTCCCGGCCAGGTCGCCGAAGGTGATCCCCTCGTCGACCACCAGGCCCTCGATCTGGTGGAACACCGGCATGTGGGTCGCGTCGGCGGTGTCCCGCCGGTAGACCCGGCCCGGCGCGACCACGTAGATCGGCGGCTCGCAGCGCTCCATGACCCGCATCTGGACCGGCGACGTGTGGGTGCGCAACAGCGTGCTCTCCGGTTCGCCGTACTCGACGTAGAGCGTGTCGAACATGTCGCGTGCGGTGTGCCCCTCCGGGAAGTTCAGAGCCTCGAAGTTGTACCAGTCGGTCTCGATCTCGGGACCCTCGGCCACGTCGAAGCCCATGCCGACGAAGACGTCCTCGAGCTCCTCGATCGCCTGGGTGACGAGGTGGAGGCGGCCGAGGCGGCGACCGTCCCTGGCCTCGGTCAGATCGATGCGCTCGCCCTCCAGGCGGCGGCGGCGCGCCACCGCTTCGAGCTCGGCCGAGCGGGACGCGAACGTCGCCTCGATCTGGCGGCGCGCCTCGTTGAGCTGCCGGCCGGCTTCGGCCCGATCGGCCGGCTCCATGGCGCCCATCGCCTTCTTGGCGGCCGCCACCGCCGACCGCTTGCCCAACAGCTCGGGACGCAGTTGTTCGAGCGCGGCGGTGTCCTCGGCCGCGGCGATGGCGGCCAGCGCGGCATCGACGAGCGCCTGATGATCGGTCATGACACCAACCTGGGTGGTGTCGGGCCGGGCCGCCAGCGGATTTCGCGACTCAAGCCACGGCCTCGTGCTGACGAGCGATCTCGAAGCACAGAACCGAGCCGGCCATCGCCACGTTCAGCGACTCGGCTCGGCCTCGGATGGGGACCCTGACCCACCCGTCGACAGGCAGGTCGGCCTCGAGCCCGGCGACCTCGTTCCCCAGCACCAAGGCGATCGGGCCGCCGAGGTCGGCCTCGGTGTGGGGCTCGCCCCGGTCGGCGTCGGTGCCGACCACTCGCAGGCCCAGGCCGGCCAGCTCGGCGCAGGCGGCCGCCCCGTCGACCCCCCGGACGACCGGCACGGTGAACAGGGTGCCGGCGGTCGCCCGGACGACCTTGGGGTTGAACACGTCGACCGAGCCGTCGGTGACGACGACCGCGTCGGCACCGGCGGCTTCGGCGGCGCGGATCAGCGTGCCGACGTTCCCGGGATCGGCGAGCCCGGCCAGGACCAGCACGAACTGCGGCTCGACGAGCGAGGCGAGCGACGTGTCGCACCTGTTCGCCAGCGCGAGGATCCCGGTCGAGGTCCGGACGTCGCCGATGCGGTCGAGCCCACCGGGGCCCAGCTCCCACAGCGACGCCCCGCGGTCGGCGGCCCGCCTGGCGACGGCCGACACCTCGTCGGTCGCGTCGGCGGTGAGATAGACCTCGGAGACGACGAGTCCCGCGTCGACGGCCTCGGCCACCAGGCGCGGGCCCTCGACGACGAACACGCCGTGCTCGGCCCGCTCCGACGGGGAGCTCGCGAGCCGGCGCACCCGCTTGAGCCGCCAGCTCCCGGGTGACAGCTCGGTCACTGGCGCGGTCAGGAGGAAGCGGCCTCGGAGCTGGCCTTCGACGCGACCGCGACGAGGGCCGCGAACGCCTCGGGGTCGCTGACGGCGAGATCGGCCAGGACCTTGCGGTCGACGCTGATGTCGGCCTCCTTCAGCCCGGCGATGAAGCGGCTGTAGCTCGTTCCGTTCTGGCGGCAGGCGGCGTTGATGCGCTGGATCCACAGCCGTCGGAACTGGCCCTTGCGGGCCCGGCGGTCGCGGTACGCGTACTGGAGCGAGTGCATGACCTGCTCGTTGGTGGCGCGGTACGACCTGCTCTTGTTGCCGTAGTACCCCTTGGCCCGGGCCAGGGTGGCCC
>JBFJYB010000053.1:0-10570 GCA_041622835.1 Acidimicrobiales bacterium
CGCACGTCGACGCGCAAGGTGTCAGCGAACGGTTTCGGAGCCTGCTGCGTGCCGCACTGGAGGACGACCACGTTCGTTGGGTGCTCGTCCCGCGGATCGATGGCGAGCCCGCACTCCCACATGCAGTACTGCCAGTCGCGCTGCTCGTCGGTGTAGACCAGCAGCACCACGTCGGTCTGAGCCAGCGACTTCTTGAGCTCGTCGTTGAGGTTCTTGCCGACCCGAGGACCTTCGAAGCCGGGGCTCGACGAGACGTGCACCCGAACCTTGTTCAACAACGTCTTCTTGATGAACTTGGCCAGCGCCTCGGCGATCGCTCGGTCGGCGTGCTTGTGACTGATGAAGATCTGGGCATCCACGACGTCCTCCCCCCAGCGCCTGACCTCTACCTTAGGTCCCGGGCCCGGGGGCGGCCCACCGCCTCACTGGCGAGCAGCCCCTTCGACGTGGGCCCGGGCAGGGGTTCGGCATTTTCGTGCGGGTCGGAAGATCGGCGACACTAGCCGGGTGCCGAACCCGCCCGCCGAGGCCCCGCCGCTCGAGGACCAGATCAGGTTCGAGATCCGCGACGACGTGGCGTGGATCACCATCGACCGCCCCGAGCGCGGCAACTCGATCACGCCGGCGTGCCGAGACCGGATCCGCGACCTCGTTCGCCGTCTGAACGGCACCTTCGACGCCAGGGCGGTCGTGCTCACCGCGTCGGGCGACCGTCACTTCTGCACCGGCGCCGACATCACCGAGGGTCGCGCCTACCCGGAGCGCCCCGACGGCGCCCCGGAGCCGGGTCGTGCCGTCGGCGAGGCGCGCCGCATGATGCTCGACGGCCAGCTCCAGCTCATACCGGCCATCCTCGACTCGGAGCTCCCGATCATCGCCGCCGTCAACGGGACCGCGGCCGGGGTCGGCGTGCATATCGCGCTGGCCTGCGATCTGGTGTTGATGGCCGACACCGCCAAGCTGATCGAGGTGTTCGCCCGCCGAGGGCTCGTCCCCGACGCGCTCGGTACCTGGATGCTGCCGCGGCTGGTCGGTCCCCATCGAGCCAAGGAGCTGTTCTTCTTCGCCGACGACGTGCCGGCGGAGGAGGCGTTCCGGCTGGGTCTGTGCAACCGCGTGGTTCCGGCCGCCGAGCTGGCCGCGACCGCGCACGAGTGGGCGGCTCGACTGGCGTCCGGTCCGTCGACGACCCACATGCTGTCGAAGTGGCTCGTCAACCGGAGCCTCGACAGCGACCGCCAGACCATGGCCGAGTACGAGGCGTGGGCGGTCGAGGTGAACGGCCGGACCCGCGACGCGGCCGAGGGCATCGCCAGCTTCCGCGAACGGCGCGAGCCGGAGTGGCGCGGCTGGTGAACTGGCTGGCGACGAGGACGACGAGGAGGCAAGGCGCATGATCGTCGAGGTCGACGTCGGTACCGGCGAGGTCGGGCTGGCCGATCCGGCCACGTTCAGCGAGCTCCACGTGGCCGCTCGCGGCGACGGTGACCTCGACGGTGTCGTCGCCGCGTTGGGCGGCGACGCCTGTCCCGCCGACCGGGCCGAACACATCTGGATCCGGATGGACGCGCTGCGTCGGCTGGCCGCGGCGGCGGACCCGGAGTGGGAAGCCGGCTTCGCGGCGATGTGCGAGTTCGCAGCCGGCAAGGGCTGGGTCGACCCGACCGGCGAGTGCCTGGCCGCCCACGTCGTCTGGGGGGAGTCGTGAGCGGCGCGGTCGAGGGCCGCACGCTCTGGGAGCTGGTCCGGGCCAGGGCGGCGGCCAGCCCCGACGAGCTGATGGTCGTCGACCAGAACGGCGCCCGGCTCACCTTCGCCGAGTTCGAGTCGGCGGTCGAGGTGATGGCGGCCGGCCTCTACGAGCGGGGCGTGCGGGCCGGCCAGGTCGTGAGCTGGGAGCTCCCGACGTGGATCGACACGGTCGTGCTGGCCGCCGCGCTCAACCGGCTCGACGCGGTCCAGAACCCGATCATCGCCATCTACCGGCGGCGCGAGGTCGGCTTCTGCTGCCGGCAGGCCGGCTCGTCACTGCTCGTCACGCCCGGCGAGTTCCACGGCTTCGACTTCGCGGCGATGGGGGCGGCGCTGGCCGACGAGATCGGGCTCGATCACCTGGCGGTCGAGCCGGGTGGCTTCCCGACCGGCGACCCCGCGGTCCTGCCCGCACCCGAGCCGGCTCCAGCGTCGCCGGCCGACGCTCCGGTGCGCTGGCTGTGCTACACGTCGGGCACGACGGCCGACCCCAAGGGGGCCAGGCACACCGACGCCTCCATCGACGCCATCGCCCGAGGCATGGCGACCCGGATCGACGTCCGCCACGGCGACCGCTCCGCCCTGGCGTTCCCCTTTCCCCACATCGGGGGGCTCACCTGGCTGTTCACCAGCCTCCAGACCGGCGCGGCCAACCTGCTCGACGAGACCTTCAACCCGGCCACGACCATCCCGATGCTCGAGCGCGAGGGGTGCACCCACGCCGGGTCGGGCACGCCGTTCCACATGGCGTACCTGGCGGCGCAGCGGGAGCGGCCCGACCGCCCGCTGTTCCCGGGTCTGAAGAACTGCCCGGGCGGTGGAGCTCCCAAGCCGCCGCAGCTCCACTACGACGTGAAGCGCGAGCTGGGCGGGGCCGGGGTGGTGTCGGGGTGGGGACTGACCGAGGCCCCGATCCTCACCATGGCCTCGTGGGACGACCCCGACGACAAGCTGGCCGCGACCGAGGGCCGGGCCATGCCGGGGGTCGATCTGCGGGTCGTCGGGTTCGACGGCTCGGTTCTCGGCCCCGGCGAGGAGGGAGAGCTGCGGGCCAAGGCCCCGCAGATGATGCGCGGCTACCTCGACAGCTCGCTCGAGGCCGACGCCTTCGACGGCGACGGCTACTTCCGCACCGGTGATCTCGGGGTGATCGACGCCGAGGGCTATGTCGTCATCACCGGCCGACTGAAGGACATCATCATCCGCCACGGCGAGAACATCTCGGCCAAGGAGGTCGAGGACCTGCTCTTCACCCACCCGGCCGTGAGCGACGTGGCGGTCGTCGGCTTGCCCGACGACCTCAGCGGCGAGCGGGCCTGCGCCGTGGTCGCGACCGCCGACGGGGCCACACCGATCACGCCCCGCGAGATGCGGGAGTTCCTCGTCGAGCACGGCCTGAGGATCCAGGCCGTTCCCGAGCAGCTCGAGCTGGTCGACGTGGTTCCCCGCAACCCGAGTGGCAAGATCGCCAAGGCGACCCTGCGTCAACGGTACGAGCACACGCCGTTCTCGCGCGACGACCCGTAGGACAGGACCCGTAGGACAGGACCCGTAGGACAGCCAGACCAGAGGAGGGCTTCGGTGGCCGAGGTCACGATCTATCACAACCCCCATTGAGGCAGCTCGAAGAACGCCTTGGCGGTCGCCGAGGAGATGGGAGCAGACGCCGACGTCGTCCTCTACATGAAGGACCCGCCCGACCGCGCCACGCTGGAACGGCTGGTGTCGATCCTGGAGGACCCGGTCGAGGACCTGGTGCGCAAGGACTCGAAGTTCAAGCAGCTCGACCTCGACCCCGACGACTACGTGGGCAACCCCGACGCGGTCGTCGACCTGCTGGTCGAGCGGAAGGCGCTGATGCAGCGACCGGTCCTGGTGAAGGGCGACCGGGCCATCATCGGCCGCCCCAAGGACCGCATCGCCGAGTTCCTCGCCTGACTCCCCCTGGATCTCTGACCGCTGAGGGCGCGCCAGCTCGCCCGAGAGTTAGACATCCGGGTGCCCTGGATCTGTGACCGCGGAGGCCCACCACAACGGCCGAACTGGTCAGACATCCAGGGTGGGGGTGGCGGGGCGGAGGAGATCCAGGGGGTTGGTGAGGCTGGCCAGCGGGACCGCGGCGCCGAAGTGGTAGCCCTGGGCGAAGGAGACCCCGAGCTCGCGGAGCACGGCCAGCTCGGCCTCGGACTCGACGCCCTCGGCCACGACCTGGACCTCGAGCCCGTGGGCGAGGTTGACGACGCCCTCCACCAGGGCCCGTGACTGCTCGTCGGCGTCGATGTCGGTGACCAGCGCGCTGTCGATCTTGAGGATCGACACCGGGAACAGCTTGAGCCGGCTGAAGGCGCTGTAGCCGCTGCCGAAGTCGTCGATGGCCAGCCGGACCCCGGTGTCGGCGAGCCGGCCGAGCTGGGTCTGCGCTTCGACGGTGTCGGTCACGAGCACCGACTCGGTGATCTCGACGACCAGGCGGGTCTGGTCGAAGCCGGCCGCCTCGCACACCGTGAGCAGTTGGTTGGCGATGTCGCCCTCGAGCTGGTGGGGGCTCAGGTTGACGAAGAGATCGATCTCCTGGGCCGACGCGGCCATGTCGTGGATGGCGTGCTCGATGGCGCGGTTGGCCAGCGGGACGAGCAGCCCCTCGCTGGTGGCCAGCTCGATGAACTCGCCCGCGGCCAGCGCTCCGAACGACGGATGGATCCAGCGCAGCAGCGCCTCGCAGGCGACCAGTTGGTTGGCCTCGATGTCGACGATCGGCTGGTACCAGGGACGAAACTCGTTCTCGAGCAGGCCGCCCTCGATGTCGAGGGTGCGATCGGCCGCGGTCAGGTCGATGGTGGGCCGGTCGGGCCCGGCGACCTCGATCCGGCCCCGACCGAGCCGCTTGGCCCGATACATCGCTTCGTCGGCCCGGCGGATGAGCGACTCGGGCGCCTCGTCGGGGCTACCCGGCGACGCCAGCCCGACCGACGCAGTGATCTCGACGGTCTGGTCGCCCATGCGGTAGGGCCTCCCGACCTCGGACAGCAGCCGCTCGGCGGCGGCATAGGCGACCTCGGCGTCGTGCAGCGACCGCAGCAACACCAGGAACTCGTCCCCGCCGAACCGGCTCACGACGTCGAAGGGCCGGACCGAGCGACGCAGGCGGGCGGCGACCGAAGCCAGCAGCTCGTCGGCTCGGAGGTGCCCGTGGCGCTCGTTGATGGCGGCGAAACGGTCGAGGTCGCAGAACAGCACCGCGAGGTTCCGGTCGGGCCAGCGCTCGCTCACCGCCAGCTCGTGTTTGAGGTGCTCGACGAACAGGAGCCGGTTGGGCAGCCCGGTGAGGGGGTCGGTGGTCGCCCGGTGCGCGAGCTCGGCCCGTACCGAGCGCTCGTCGGTGATGTCGGTCCCCGAGCCCACGAGCCCGGCGAAGTGCTGGCCGGCGAGCAGCCGGGGACGCCAGCGGAACAGCAGCCACCGCACCATCCCCTCGGCGTCGCGGACCCGCACCTGCGACTCGACCGCCTTGCGCTCGGTCATCGCCTGCTGGAGGCGGGCGGCGAAGGCGTGCCGGTCGTGCTCGTGGATCGCAGCCAGCCACCCCTGGCCCCGCTCCTCGGCCATCGAGCGGCCGGTGAGGGTGAGCCACTCGGCATCGGCCCACGTGAGCCGGCCCGAGGTGTCGAGCTCGAGGATCGACACCGGGGCCAGGTCGATCCGCGGGTCGTGGCTGTCGGTGGTCGCGAAGGGGGTGTGGGTCACGAGGATGTGCTCGTCGTCGGTCGCGGTCGCAACCACCCGGAACCAGCGGGTGCCCTCGGCCTCGTCCACCTCGTAGTCGAGGGCGGCGGTCCGGCTCCGGCCCTCGAACACCGGCCGCAGCTCGGTCTCGATCGGGATGACCGAGCCGACGGCGACCCCCCCGGGCCAGGCGGCGTTGACGGCGAGGACACGCCCGAGGGTGTCCACGACCGCCGCCGGTATTGGGAGCGCGTCGATGGGCACCTGGAGCCCACCGGGGTCTTGACCTGTCACGTGGTCTCCGTAGCTCGTCCCGATTGGAGTGGGAAAAGGCTAGATCGGGGCGACCGTCCGATCGGGGACCCTCGGCGACCCCCTATGTACCCGTGGCCGCGTCGACCATCTGGGCGATGGCCTCGGGCGCAGCGTGGTACGGGGTCGACAGCGCGACGCGGTCTGCGGCCCACCCGAACCGGCGCCTCAGCTCCCGACCCACCTCGCCCGGCGTGCCCCGGACGATCAGGGCGTCGAGCATCTCGTCGTCCCACAACCCGCCGAGCTCGTCCCACCGCCCGGCCCTGGTCAGGGCCCGCAGCTCGGTGTGGACATCGGCCCAGCCGTGGGCTTCGAGCACCGGCAGGTAGGCCGGGGTCGAGCCGTAGAAGCCGAGAAGGGAGCGACACGCCCGCTCGGCGGCGTCGCGGCCGGCCTCGTCGGTCGCGACCGCCACGATGGCACCGGCCACCACGCGGAACCGGTCTCGGTCGCGACCCGACCCGGCCAAGCCGGCGTCGACGAGGGGCATCGTGTGGTCGGCGAGGTAGCGCTCGGTGGCGAAGGGGTGCGTCGTGATGCCGTCGGCGGTCTCGGCCGCCATGGTCGTCATCTTCGGGCCGACGGCCGCGGCCAGGATGGGGGGTGGCCCGACGGCGAGGGGGCCCGGGTCGAACGTCGGCGGCATGAGCGCGTGGCGCCGCCACCTGCCGTCGAACTCGAGCGGCGTGCCGTCCTGCCACCGGCGGTGGATCGCCCGGATCGCCTCGACCAGCTCGCGCATCTGGGCGACCGGCTGCTCCCACGTCGCGCCGAACCGCCGCACGACGTGGGCCCGGACCTGACTCCCGAGCCCGAGCGCGAAGCGGCCGCCGGTGAGGCGCTGGAGGTCCCATGCCTGGTAGGCGAGCACCATGGCGTTGCGGGGCAGCCCGACGGCGACGTTGGTGTACAGGTCGAGGCCGTCCACGTGGGCGCCGGCCACCGCCAGCGGCAGGAACGGGTCGCTGCGACCCTCGTAGGTGAAGCCGCCGGCCACGCCGAGCGACCGGTAGGCGGCCGCCTGCCGGGCCACGTCGGCCAGCGGCGCGTCGATCTGGAGATCGACCTTCACCGGTGCGGGGTGGGACCGGTGGGGCCCGGCACCAGCCGGCGGGCGGTGCTCGGCTGGAGCGGGTTCGCGGCGATGCCCCACCCTGCAAGCCGGAGACCGCCGGGGGCAAGTCGGTCCGGGGTGCGATGATCCCTCGGTGGGCGCCGTGAGGATCCGCGAGCTGACGGCCGGCGACGAGCCGGGCGTGCTGGGCTGGGCCTCCGACGACGACGTGACGGGGGACCTGCCGTTCGGTCCGGAGTCCAGTGTCGCCGAGTGGATCGCAGCGGCTGGCGCCGATGTGGCGGCGACACCCCGTACGAGCTGGACGCTCGCCGTCGATGCCGGCGACGAGCGAGCGGTCGGGGTGGTGGTGATGTCGATCGACAGCCGCCACGACGCGCGCGCCGAGATCGGCTTCGTGGTCCGTCCCGATCGGCGGGGCCGGGGGATCGCGACGGCTGCGGTCGGGTCACTGGTCGAGCTGGCGTTCCGTGACCAGGGCCTGCACCGCCTGTGGGCCGTCTGCCACCCCGACAACGTCGGCTCGCGTCGAGTCCTCGAGCGCAACGGCTTCGAGCTGGAGGGCCGGCTGCGCGACGACCGCCGGACGGTAGGGGGGTGGTCCGACTCCCTGCTGTTCGGTCTGGTGGCCGCGGGGAGCGACGACTGACCGTCGCGACCCCTACCGCTACGATGCGCCCCGATGGCGCTGGCCGAGACCAACGGGCTCACCGCCCGCCAAGCCGAGCGACGGCAGCGCGTGTTGCGGGCCGCGTCGGACCTGGCCTCCGAGGGCGGGTACGACGCCGTGCAGGTCCGCGAGGTCGCCAACCGCGCCGAGGTGGCGCTGGGCACCGTCTACCACTACTTCAAGTCGAAGGACCACCTGCTCGCTGCCCTGCTCCTCGACTGGCTGGTCGCCTTCGAACAGGGTGTGGAGCAGCAGCCGGCCGAGGGCGATGCCGTGCTCGACCGGGTGACCGAGCTCCTCGCTCGCGCCACGCGGTCGATGCAGGCCAACCCCGACCTGACCGCAGCGGTGATGACCGGCTTCTCGTCGCCGGGTCCCGAGATCGCCGCGTGCGAGTCGCAGCTGCACGAGACGATGGCCCGCGTGCTGGGATCGGCGTTCCCGATCGGAGTCGACGAGCGGTGGCGCCTCGGCGTGATCCGCACCCTGGAGCACGTCTGGTACTCGGTGCTGCTGGGCTGGGTGAACGGGTGGATGCCCTTCGACCAGGCCCGCGACGAGCTCGAGCAGGCCGCCTGGGTGCTCTTGGCCGACGCGTGATGAGGCGCGCCGGCTGGGTCGTGCTCGTCGGCGTGTTGGTCGCCAGCGCATGCGGCGGCGGCGAGGACGAGGGTGACCCGGTCGCGTTCTGCCGGTTGTTGCGGGAGGGCGCGGGCTTCGACGCCACCGACGTGACCGGGCTCGAGGAGCTGGAGGCCGTCGCGCCCATCGACATCCGGCCGGCGGTGCGCGAGCTCAGCAACACCAGCCGCCGTCTGGAGGACATCCCCGACACCGAGCTGGCCGAGCTGTTCGCAGCGGCAACCGACCCCGAGGCGGGCCAGGCGAGGCTCGACCTCGAGCAGTACGCCGTCGACCAGTGCGGGCTCGAGCCGGGTGCCGACGGGCCCGAGCCGGGTGCCATCGACGCCGAGACCGCGCTGGGCGACCTGGCGGCCTACATCACCGAGAACTTCAGCACCACGGAGTGGGCCGACGACCTCGACTTCGACGTGGCCTTCGAGTTCGGCCGCCTCGACAGCGTGGCCGCGACCTTCCGCGACGACCCCGATCCGGAGGACGCGCCGCTCGAGGTGTGCAACGCGCTGGCCGTGTACCTCTACGAGATCCAGGGCGGGACGGGCCGGGTGAGCGTGGAGGACGGCGAGGGGGTCCTGATGTCGCGGGAAGGACCCGATGAGCGGTGCCGCGAGCCCTGATCTGCCTAGAGTTGTCACGCCGAGAACCCCCAGCGCCACCGACCGAGAGAGGCCCCCGATGCGAGTAGTTGTCGACTACGACCTGTGCGAGAGCAACGCGATCTGCATGCAGGTGGCCCCCGAGGTGTTCGAGGTCCGCGACGACGACTTCCTGTACGTGCTGGACGAGACCCCGCCGGAGTCGCTGCGCCCGAAGGTCGAGGAGGCGGTGCAGCGCTGCCCGAAGCAGGCCATCTCCATCGACGACGACGCCGACGAGAGCTGAGTCGATCGAGTCGATCCTCGTCGTCGGCGCGTCGCTCGCGGGTCTGCGGGCGGCCGAGACGCTGCGCAGCGACGGCTTCGACGGCCGGATCGTCGTCATCGGGGACGAGGACGCCGCGCCCTACGACCGCCCTCCCCTGTCGAAGCAGGTGCTGGCCGGCGAGTGGGGGACCGACCGTATCGAGCTCTACCCCGACGACCGGCTGCCCGGGCTCGATCTCGACCTGCGGCTCGGCAGCCGCGCCGGCTCCCTCGACCTCGGCGAGCGAACGGTCGGCCTCGACGACGGCACCGAGGTCGGCTTCGACGGTCTCGTCGTCGCCACCGGCGCCCGGCCGCGCACGCTGCCGACCGGCGGCCTGACGGGGATCCACACCCTGCGCACGCTCGACGACTGCCTCGCCATCCGCGCCGCGTTCGACGCCGGCCCGCACCGGGTCGTGGTCGTCGGTGCCGGCTTCATCGGGGCCGAGGTGGCGGCCACCGCCCGGGGCCTGGGGCTCGCGGTGTCGATGATCGAGGCGCTCGAGGTTCCGCTCCAGCAGGGGTTGGGGGTCGAGATGGGCACGGTGTGCGCCGACATCCACCGAGACCACGGTGTCGACCTGCGGCTCGGTGTCGGGGTCGCCGGCTTCGAGGGCGGCGATCGGGTAGAGCGGGTGCGGCTGGCCGACGGCTCTGCGATCGACGCCGACGTCGTCGTCGTCGGCGTCGGCGTGATCCCCAACACCGAATGGCTCGCCGGGTCGGGGCTCACCCTCGACGACGGGGTCGTGTGCGACGAGACCTGTCTGGCCGCTCCCGGGGTGGTTGCCGCCGGTGACGTCGCGCGCTGGCCGAACCGGCTCTTCGGCGAGGTGATGCGGGTCGAGCACTGGGACAACGCGGTCGACCAGGGCAACGCCGCGGCGAGGCGACTGCTCGCCGGCGAGGGGCCGGGTGAGCCGTTCACGCCGGTGCCGTGGTTCTGGAGCGACCAGTACGACCGCAAGATCCAGCTCGCGGGCCGTCCGGCGGGTGCCGACGAGGTCGTCGTGGTCGCGGGCGAGGTGACCGACCACCGGTTCGCAGCCGCCTACCGGCGGGGCGACACCATCACCGCGATCCTGGGCTTCAACCGGCCCCGCCACGTGATGAAGTTCCGCCAGCTCATCGAGGACCGGGCGTCGTGGGCCGCCGCCATGGCGCTGGCCGCCGAGATGGAGTAGCGATCTTCGGGAACTAGGACCCTGGTGCCCAGTCGTCTGGAGGGCCTAGGTTGCCGGCGGAGCTCGGAGGTCGCCGATGAATCGCGTTCTGCAGGTGTTGGCAGTAGCCGCCTTGATGGTGGTCGGCGTCGGAGGCGGGGCCTCGGGCCAGGCCGGCGACGATCCGGTCGCGTGCGGCCTGACGTCGACACCGGCGGAGCTGGGTTTCGTCGACGACATCGCCACGGGCGCGGACGGAACGGTGTACCTGGTCGATTCGCGTTTCGACGAGATCAACAAGTTCTCGAACGACACCCACGTACAG
>JBFJYB010000054.1:0-10541 GCA_041622835.1 Acidimicrobiales bacterium
GTAGAGCGGGAGGTAGTTGTCGGCGGCGAGGCCTGCGATCAGCACCAGCCCCGACGTGAGGTGCACCCCCCGCAGCGGGAATCGGGTGAGATGGTCCCGGCTGAGCACCGGTTCGGCGACCACGCCACTGTGCCGCCAGTAGGCGGCTGCGCTCAACGCGGTGATGGCCAACGCCCCGCCGACCGCCCACCAGCGCTCGCCGACCTCACCCACCGCGAGCAGCGAGAACAGGGTGAGCGCGGCCAGCAGGCCGACACCCTTCCAGTCGGTCCGGATCCGCGCCGGGCGATCACGAGTGCTCGGGAGCGTCGTCCAACCCAACGCCAGCGCCACCGCGGTGAGCGGCAGCTGGACCACGAACACGAGCCGCCAGCTCCCGAGCGCCAGCAGGGCGCCGGCCAGCGCCGGTCCACCGAAGCCCATGGTCCCCCAGACGATCGAGTTGGCGGCGAAGGCCTGCGGCCTCATGCGGTTGGGGTAGGCCAGGCCCACTGCGGCCAGCGCCACCGCGATGACCAGCCCACCGCCCAGCCCCTGGGCCGCCCGGGCCACGACCAGCAGCACCATGTTGGGCGCAGCCGCGGCCGCCGCGCTGGCGAGCAGGAACCACAGCCCGGTCGCCCGGAACGTCCGCCGGACGCCGATGGCGTCGATCACCGGGCCGGCCATGATCACGGCGACGGCGGCGGTGGCGAGGTAGGCGGTGATGACCCACGGCAGGAAGGCGACGCGGCCGAGGTCCTCGGCGATCGACGGCAGGGCGGCCACCAGAGCGAGGCCGTCGAAGGCGGCGATGGCCACGATGGTCAGGTTGGCCAGCGTCACCGGGAGGTAGGCGCCGGTCCAGATCCCGCGCTCGTCACCGGCCGTCGGTGGCATCGGTCAGTCCCGGCGCGCCCGGCTGGGCGCCACTCGTGGCGGCTCGTGGGGCTGTTTCGGGTACACCGGCGGCCACGGCGCGTCCATCAGCCCCGCGGCCCGGTCGGCAGCGGACATGTCGAGCAGCGGCTGGAGCGTCTGGGGGTGCTCGTCGATGCCGGCCCACGGATCGCCGTGCCGCGCGAGGCGGCCGGGCACCGTGGCGAGGGTCAGGTCGTCGGGATCGATCGACGAGACCTCGTCCCAGGTGATGGGCGCCGACACCTGGGCGCCCACCCGGGCCCGCACCGACCAGGCGCCGAACACCGTCTTGTGCGGTGCGTTCTGGTTGTAGTCGACGAACACCCGCTCGCCCCGCTCCTCCTTCCACCAGGCGGCGGTCATCGTGTCGCCGTGGCGGCGTTCGAGCTCCCGGGCCAGCGCGACGGCCCCGGCCCGCACGTCGTAGGAGTCCCACCTGGGCTCCAGGCGGACGTAGACGTGGAGTCCCTTGCTGCCCGTGGTCTTGACGTAGGCCGTGATCCCGACCTCGTCGAGCAGCGCCCTGGTGTTGGCGGCGGCGGCGCGGACCGCGTCGAAGTCGACCCCGAACGGGTCGAGGTCGATGCGCAGCTCGTCGGTGTGGGCCGGGTCGGCCGCCCGGAGGGGCCAGGGGTGGAACCCGAGGCAGCCCAGGTTGACCGCCCACGCGATGTGGGCCAGGTCGGTCGCGACCAGCGCGTTGGAGGTGGTGCCGTTCGGGGTGCTCATCACGGTCGTGTCGAGCCAGTCGGGCGCCCCCTTCGGGACCCGCTTCTGGTAGAACGACTTGCCGCTCGCCCCGTCGGGGAAGCGCTGCATCAGCGTCGGTCGGCCCCCCATGGTGGCCATCAGCGGCTCGGCCACCGCCAGGTAGTACTCGATGAGATCGAGCTTGGTCTCGCCCCGGCGGCTGAAGAAGACCTTGTCGGGGTGAGATACCCGCACCTTGCGGCCGGCGACCTCGAGTACCTCGTCGGTCCGGGACGGCACCGTCAGACCGTAGACCGCGGACGTCTCCCGGCGAGCGACGTGAGGCGCCACGTCCATTCGTGGGTGCCGCCGGGCACCCGGTACCGGGGCAGGACCTCGGGTCCGCACGCGGCGTTGCCGAGCCCGCGCATGGCCGCGTCGACGTGCACGTGGACGACGTCGTCGGCGTCGACGTCGGCGAGGGTGAGCGCGCCGGTGAGGGCCTCGACCGAGTGGTGGAGCGCCGAGAACGTCAGCGGGCGGGGCGCCTCGACGCGGAACCCGCTTCCCACGTCGTCGGTGAGCTCGAACCACCGGGTGTCGAGGTGGCTGCCGTGGTGCTGGGGAACCACGAAGGGCACGTACTGCTCGGACACCGTCGAGCTCCAGATGGCGACGCGGCCGCTGCGCCGGCGGTCGGGATAGGTGTCGTGGGGTCCGAGGCCGTACCAGCGCAGCTGCTCGAGACCGGCCGGCGCGACGAACCTGACCCCGACCCGGGCCAGGTCGTGCCAGGTTGCCGGCGTCGAGACCCGCTCGCTGACCTCGACGCCGCCGGGGCCGACGGTGATCGTCTGGTCGTGTCTGACGTGGTCTCCGAGCCGGCGCCGGATCGTCCAACGGGCGCCGCGGCGCCGCACCGTGAGGTCGTCGACGGTCAGCCGATCGAGGCCGAGACGCAGCCAGCGACCGCGCGCGCCGACGCTGAGCTCGCCGCCCACCCCCTGCTTCAGGCCGTCGTTGTCGATCGGCGCCCTCCAGAGGCAGGCTTCGACCGCAGAGAGCCGGAGGTCGCCCAGGCGGAGCCGGCCGTCGCCGTCGACGTCGACGTCGACCTCCACGTCGGGAGGCGTGGTCGATCGGGCCGGCGCCCGGCGGCCCGTTGCCCGGAGCTGGTGCTGGGACCAGGCGACCTCCTCGCCCCGGGCGAGCCACGGGGTCGTTCGCCGGCTGGAGAAGCTCACGTCGAGGTGGCTCTCCCGGCCCTGCGGCAGCGCGGTCCGCTCGAACGGGATGTCGACGACCGCAGTCGCTCCGGGCCCGACGTCGGGGAGGTCGAGCTCGCCGCCATCGACCGGGTCGCCGCCGACGAGCACGGTCCAGCGGGCGCGCAGCCAGCCGACGTCGGTGAACCACTGACGGTTGTGCAACCGGAACCGCCCCCGCCGTGCGTCGACCGGCTCGAGCCGCACGACCTCGGCCAGCTTGGCGTGCTCGCGGACCGCCGGGTGGGGATCGCCGTCCGGGCCGACCAGGCCGTTGCAGCAGAAGTTGACGTCGTTGGGTTCGTCGCCGAAGTGGCCGCCGTAGGCGAAGAACTCCCGGCCCTCCGCCGTGGTCTCTCGCAGGCCCTGGTCCTTCCAGTCCCAGACGAACCCGCCCTGGAGGCCGTCGGTGGCCTCGATGAGGTCCCAGTAGTCGCTGAGGCTCCCGTTGGCGTTGCCCATGGCGTGGCTGTACTCGCACATGATCAGCGGCCGGCGGTCGCCGCACCCGGCCCAGGCGACCAGCTGGTCGAGGCTCGGGTACATCGGGCACACCACGTCGGTGGCCATCACGCCCCGGTCGTGGTCGGTGACGTCGGGCGAGTCGGCGGTGCCGCCGCCGGCCGCCCCGGTGAAGATCGCCCCCTCGTAGTGAACGAACCGGCTGGGGTCGGTGTGGCGGACCCACGCCGCCGCAGCATCGTGCACCGGCGCGTAGCCCGACTCGTTCCCGAGCGACCAGCCCATCACGCTCGGATGGCTGCGATCGCGCACCACGAGCCGTGAGACCCGGTCGATGATGGCCGCTGCCCACCGCGGATCGTGGGTGAGCGAGTCCTGACGGGCGTGGCTCTCGACGTTGGCCTCGGCCACGACCCACAGCCCCAGCTCGTCGCACAGCTCGACCAGGCGGGGGTCGTTGGGATAGTGCGCGGTCCGCACTGCGTTGAATCCGAAGCGCTTCATGGCGACCAGGTCGGCCCGGAGGTCGTCCTCGGTCTGCACCTTGCCGGTGTCGGGGTGGTGGTCGTGGCGGTTGACGCCGTGGATCAGCACCGGCTCGCCGTTGAGCAGCAGGCGCCGATCCCGCACCTCGACCCGTCGGAACCCGACCCAGGCGCCGACCGCCTCGCGCACCGTGCCCCCCGGGTCGACCAGCTCGACCAGGAGCCGGTACCGCGCCGGGGTCTCGTGCGTCCACGGCTCGATACCGTCGAAGCTCGCCGTGAGGCAGGTCGCCGGGCCGTCGGCGCGAGCCGCGAGCCGGTCGAGCGCCGACCCTTTGCGAGACGGCGTGATCTCACCCACGAGGGGACGGCCGAGGCTCCGCCCGCGACCCGTCTCGACCCGGGCGCGGATCTCCCAGCCGGCCGGCACCGGGTTCGTCGATCGGGTTCGCACCTCGACCTCGAGCGTGCCGCGGTCGGCGCCTTCCAGCCCCGCAGTGGCGGCGACGTCGGCCAGCCAGGTCGTGTCGGTGGAGGTCAGCGTCACCTCGCGGTGGAGCCCGGCGTGGAACCAGTGGTCCTGGTCCTCGATCCAGGTCGCGTCCGACCAGCGGACCACGACGACCGCCAGGCAGTTTCCCCGCGCCCGGACGACACCCGACAGATCGAGCTCGGCGGCGAGGCGCGAGTCCTTCGACATCCCGACGAACGACCCGTTGCACCACACGTAGGCCACGCTCTCGGCCCCGCCGATCGAGAGGACGGTCCGGCGGCGAGCCCACCCCGGTGGCAGCGAGAACCTCGTCCGGTACACGCCGGTCGGGTTGGCGGCGGGCACCTCGGGCGGCTCGCCGGGGAACGGCATCTGGATGTTGGTGTAGTGCGGGCGGTCGAAGCCCTGGCGGGTCCAGCAGCCGGGAACCTCGACCTGGTCCCACCCGGCGTCGTCGGTGGCCGGGTCGACGGCGTCGGTCGGAACGGCTGGGGGGCGGGGGTAGAGGCGGAAGCGCCACGTCCCGTCGAGCGAGCGGAACCACGGCGAGTCCTCGCGTTCTCTCCTGGCCGTGACCACGTCGGGGCACGGCACGAGCGGTGGCCGCATCGGCAGGCGGTTCACCTGGAAGCTCTCGGGTCTGATCCAGGTGCCGTCGAGGGCGCCGCCGAGGAGCGGCTCGGCGGTCACGGTGTGTCCACGAGCGGCACCACGGCCTCGTGGAACGCGTCGAGCTGGTCGAGGTACTCGGCCAGCGTGCGGGCCCGGAACTTGAGGTGCATGACGTTGGCCCCGGCCTGGCGCGCCCCCCGGATGTCGGCGGCCAGCGCCTCGGGCCCGACGATCCATGCCGGCGGAAGGTCGTCGGGCGCCTCCCCGGTCAGGTAGGCCCAGCCCGGCATGTAGCCGACGTCGAAGCTGGCGTCGGAGCGGCCGGCGGCGTCGGCCGCGGTGCGGATCGTCTCGAGGATCTCGGGGTACTGCTCGACCGGGTTGCCCATGGGGATGTAGCCGTCGCCCAGCCGTCCGGTCCGTCGCCACGCCGCCCGACCCGAGCCGCCGACCCAGACGGGCAGCTCGCCGGCTGCCGGCTGCGGGGCCACGCCGACGTCGGCGTACGAGAACCGGTCGCCGTCGAAGCTGACGTAGGTGTCGGCGTAGGCACCCCGGACCGCGGCCAGCGTCTCGTCGAGCCGGGCTCCCCGGTCGCCGAAGTCGAGACCGAGCGCGGCGAACTCGGCCTCGACGTGACCGGCCCCGACGCCGAGGATCACCCTCCCGCCCGAGAGGCGGTCGAGGGTGCCGAACGACTTGGCGGTCTGGAGCGGGTGCCGGTAGGCCGCGATCCACACGACCGACAACAGGCCGATGTCAGCGGTGGCGGCGGCCAGGTACCCGAGGGTGGCGACCGGGTCGTACCAGGTGGTCGTCATGTGGGCGGCGTAGTCGTTGTCGGGGATGGCCACGTGGTCGCACACCCCGACGAACGAGTGGCCGGTCGCCTCGGCCCGCTGCGCGACGGTCACCAGGTCGGCCACGGTTGCGTCGTCCTCCCAGGGATCGGCGAGCGTGCGGGTCAGCGTCTGGATCGGTAGCTGCATGCCGTAGATCCACCCGCCGCCCTCGACGATGGCTGCCATGGCGGCCCCGGCCGCCTAGCGCCAGCGGACGAGGTCGGGGCCGACCTCGTCGATCGAGCGCACGCCGGTGAGGGCCATGGTCTGGCGCACGCCGTCCTCGAGCAGGCCGAGCACGTGATCGACCCCCCGCTCGCCCGCGGCCCCGAGCCCGTACAGATAGGCCCGACCCGCCATGCAGGCGGTGGCGCCGAGGGCGACGGCCTTGACGATGTCGCTGCCCCGGCGGACACCGCCGTCGCAGATGATCTCCAGGCGGTCGCCCACCGCGTCGGCCACCGGCGCGACCAGCTCGATGGGGGGCGGCGCTCCGTCGAGCTGGCGGCCACCGTGGTTCGACAGGGCCACCGCGGTCACGCCGGCGTCGGCCGCCAGGACCGCGTCCTCGACGGTCTGGATCCCCTTGACGACGAGCGGGCCGTCCCAGACCGATCGCATCCACTCGACGTCGGACCACGACAGCCCCCCGTCGAACTGGCGGTTCATGTGCTCGGCCAGCGAGACCGCGGTCGAGCCGTCCTCGTCGACCAGGCCGGTCACGTTGGCGAACGTGATCGGCTCGGCCCGCACGAAGTCCCAGGTCCAGCCGGGGTGGAGCGCGCCGTCGACCAACGTCCCGAGCCCGATCTTGGGCGGCAGGGTGAAGCCCCGCCGCACGTCACGCTCGCGGCGACCGAGGACGGCGGTGTCGACGGTGAGCACCAGGGCCTCGTAGCCGGCCTCGGCGGCCCGGATCATCAGGTCCTTCACCAGCCCCCGATCGCGCCACACGTAGACCTGGAACCACAGCCGGGCGCCGGGCCCGCCCGCCTCGGCGACCTCCTCGATCGAGCGGGTGCCCATGGTCGAGAGGGAGTAGGGGATGCCGGCCCGTGCCGCGGCCCGCACGACGGCCAGCTCGCCCTGGGGGTCGGCGATGCGGGTGAAGCCGGTCGGCGCCAGTGCCAGCGGGAACGAGAGCGGCCGGCCGAGGAGGGTGGAGGACGGGTCGACGTGGTCGACCTCGCGCAGGACACGGGGCCGGAACTCGATGTCGGCGAACGAGCCGGTGTTGCGGGTTGCCGTCCGTTCGTCCTCGGCGGCGCCGTCGATGTAGTCGAACACGCCCCGCGGCAGCCGGCGCCGAGCGATGGCGCGGAGATCGTCGACGTTGGCCGATCGCGCCAGCCGCCGGCTCACCGGGTCGAGGTCGATCGGCTCGAAGCGAACCACCGACCGAAGTGCCGCGACCATGTCGCGGACCGCGTCGCTCGGGCTTGCCATCCGGTCAACCTACAAGCGCCCACCGACAGCCGCCGACCTTCGTGGTCGCGCCCCTATCCTGCTGTGGACCGCCTTCCCCGGAGCCTGAACCCGATGCCGACGACGACGATGCCGCCCGAGCTGCGGATGACCCACCTCAAACAGCTCGAAGCCGAGAGCATCCACATCATGCGCGAGGTCGTCGCCCAGTTCGAGAACCCGGTGATGATGTACTCGATCGGCAAGGACAGCTCGGTGATGCTGCACCTGGCCCGCAAGGCGTTCCACCCCGGCCGTCTCCCGTTCCCGCTGCTGCACATCGACACCACCTGGAAGTTCCGCGACATGATCGCGTTCCGGGACCGCATGGCCGTCGAGATGGGCTTCGAGCTCATCACCCACACCAACCCCGACGGGCTGCGCGACGGCATCAACCCCTTCGACCACGGCTCGAAGAACTACACCGACATCATGAAGACCCAGGCGCTCAAGCAGGCCCTCACGGCCGGTCGGTTCGACGCGGCCTTCGGCGGCGCCCGCCGCGACGAGGAGAAGTCACGGGCGAAGGAGCGAGTGTTCTCGTTCCGTGACCGCCATCACCGGTGGGATCCGAAGAACCAGCGGCCCGAGCTCTGGGACCTCTACAACGGCCGGGTCCACAAGGGCGAGAGCATCCGCGTCTTCCCGCTGAGCAACTGGACCGAGCTCGACGTGTGGCAGTACATCCACCTCGAGGGCATCGAGATCGTGCCCCTCTACTTCTCGGCCGAGCGGCCGGTGGTCGAGCGGGACGGCGTGTTGATCATGGTCGACGACGACCGGTTCCAGTTCGAGCCGGGCGAGGAGCCCGAGCTGCGCTCGGTCCGGTTCCGGACCCTCGGCTGCTACCCGCTGTCGGGGGCGGTCGAGTCCACTGCGACCACGCTGCCCGACATCATCCAGGAGATGCTGCTCGCCACCCGCTCCGAGCGCGAGGGCCGCGTCATCGACTACGACCAGTCGGGGTCGATGGAGGAGAAGAAGAAGGAAGGGTATTTCTGACATGCCGTTCCCCGGCCACGGAGGCCGTGTTCAAGGCGTGTTCGGCCCGCCTGTCGGCCGGAGCGTAGGCGCGCCCTGATGTCTCACAAGAGCGACCTGATCGCCACCGACATCGAGGCCTACCTCGCCGAGCACGAGCGCAAGGACCTGCTGCGGTTCCTGACCTGCGGCAGCGTCGACGACGGCAAGTCGACGCTGATCGGACGCCTGCTCCACGACTCGAAGATGATCTACGAGGACCAGCTGGCGAGCTTGCACAAGGACAGTGCCGTGGTCGGCAACGCCGGCGACGAGCTCGATCTGGCCCTGCTGATGGACGGGCTCAAGGCCGAGCGCGAGCAGGGCATAACCATCGACGTGGCCTACCGGTACTTCTCGACCGCCCGGCGGAAGTTCATCATCGCCGACACGCCGGGCCACGAGCAGTACACCCGCAACATGGTGACCGGCGCGTCGACGTGCCAGCTGGCCATCATCTTGATCGACGGGCGCCACGGCGTGCTCCCGCAGACCAAGCGTCACAGCTACATCGCCTCGCTGCTCGGGATCCGCCACGTCCTCGTCGCGGTCAACAAGATGGACCTCGTCGACTGGTCCGAGGCCCGGTTCGAAGAGATCAGGACCGACTACCTCGGGTTCGCCGAGGGCCTCGACATCGCCGATCCGATCTTCGTCCCCATGTCGGCCCTGAAGGGCGACGGCGTGGTCGAGCGGGGTGAGCACATGGGCTGGTACGACGGCCCCACGCTCATGGAGCTGCTCGAGACCGTCGACGTGGAGGAGGGCGTCGATCTGGACCGCCTCCGCCTCCCGGTCCAGCTGGTCAGCCGGCCCGATCTCGACTTCCGCGGCTATGCCGGCACCGTCGTGTCCGGCGTGGTCCGGCCCGGCGACGAGGTCGCCGTGATGCCGTCGGGGATCACCAGCCGAGTCGAGCGGATCGTCACCTTCGACGGCGACCTCGACCAGGCCGGGCCCGGGCGGGCCGTCACCCTGACCCTCGAAGACGAGGTCGACGTGAGCCGCGGCGACGTCATCGTCCACGTCGGCCAGCCGCTGCGCCGAGCCCACGACGTCGAGGCGATGGTGGTCTGGATGTCGGAGGGCGAGCTGGTCCAGGGCCACCAGTACCTGATCCAGCAGGGCAACCGGATGGTCAACGCCAGCGTGTCGAGCCTCGTGCACCACATCGACGTCAACACGCTGAACACCGAGCCGGCGGTCACGCTGGGGCTCAACGACATCGCCCGCTGCGTGATCAGCGCCGACGCCGAGCTGCTGTTCGACCCCTACACCGGCAACCGGGCCACCGGGTCGTTCATCCTCATCGACCGGCTCTCCAACGCCACCGTCGCCGCCGGCATGATCATCGACGCCGACACCGCCTGGGACGCCTCACCCGACCGGCACCTCGAGCGTCAGGTCAGCGAGGTCGCCCCCGAGGAGCGGGCCGCCCGCTACGGGCAGGCGCCGGCCACCGTCTTCCTCACGGGCCTCACCGGCGCCGGCAAGTCCACGATCGGCAAGGCGCTGGAGCGGCGGCTGTTCGACCGCGGCCGGGCCACGGTGCGCCTCGACGGCGAGAACATGCGGCTCGGGATCTCCCGCGATCTCGGCTTCAGCAGCCAGGAACGCTCCGAGAACGTGCGCCGGACCGCCGAGGTCGCGGCCCTGGTCAACAACCAGGGCCTGCTCGCCATCGCCGCCCTCGTCGCGCCGAAGGCGTCGGTGCGCGACCGGGCCCGGGAGCTGATCGGCCGCGACCGCTTCGTCGAGGTGTTCATCGACACCCCGATCTCGGTCTGTCGCGAGCGTGACCACTCTGGCCTGTACGAGGCAGCCGACCGCGGCGAGATCCCCCAGTTCCCCGGCGTGTCGGCCACCTACGACAAGCCCACCGATGCCGACCTGGTGCTCGATGCCAGCACCTTGACCGTCGCCGAGTGCGTGGACGCGATCATCGCCCTGCTCCTCGAGCGTGGGATCCTCAGCGGGCGCCGAGCCGAGTCGTGAGCGAGCCGGCCAGCTCGAACATCTTCCGCACCGCTGGACACGTCGACCCCGAGGCTCGGGTCGCGCTCCACGGCCACCGTGCCGCCACCGTCTGGTTCACCGGCCTGTCGGGCTCGGGCAAGTCGACCCTGGCGTTCGAGGTCGAGCGCCGGCTCGTCGAGCAGGGAGTGGCCGCCTACGTCCTCGACGGCGACAACGTGCGCCACGGCCTCAACCGCGACCTGGCGTTCTCGCCCGAGGACCGCGAGGAGAACATCCGTCGCATCGGCGAGGTGTGCCGGCTGTTCTACGACGCCGGCCTGGTCACGCTCAC